>DATJAA010000060.1:0-8907 GCA_035516815.1 Acidimicrobiia bacterium
TCGGGCACCTCCCCGACCCGTCCGCGCTCGGTCCCTCCGTCGGGACCGGGGACGCGACACTCCCGCGCCTGTTCGGTCCGGCGCTGCGCGCCGCCGCCGGGCGCGCGAGCCGGCTCATCGAGTCGCGTGGCGACGACCATCTCGCGCGGATGTTGAGGCAGGCCGCGATGCACGACCTCACGCCCGAGCGGTACCGTGTCCAACAGCTCGCGCAGGCGGCCGCCTTCGCCGCGGCAACCGCGCTCGCAGGCGCGCTCACCTTGCGGCGACCCCTCTTCGTGCTCGCCGGCGCGATCGCGGGTTTCGTCTACGGCGCGACCAGATCACGCACGCGCCTGGAACGGGCGATCGAATCTCGCGCCGCTCGCATCCGGTTGGAGCTCTACACCGTCAACCACCTCCTGGCGATGGAGGTGCGCACCGGTTCCGGCGCGATGCAGGCGGTACAGCGAGTCGTGTTGAGAGGCCGAGGCGCCGTGATCGAGGAGCTCGCCGACGTGCTGACGTGGACACGTTCGGGCCTCGGCGAGGCGGAAGCGTTCCGGCGCGCCGCCGAGCTCACCCCGGAACCCAGCGCGGCGCGTACGTACCAGCTTCTCGCGGCGGGCGTCGAGCGCGGGGTCGACCTCGGCGGCGGACTCCTCGCGCTGAGCGGCGGCATTCGCGACGCGCGGCGCGAACAACTTCACAAGGACGCGGTCAAGCGAAGAGCAGCGATGTTGGTGCCGACGATCGCGATCCTGGCACCCATCATGTTGTTGTTCATCGCCGCGCCGCTTCCCTCGATAGTTCTCGGACACCACTGACCAGGAGGAGACACGTGTCGGCTCGCAAGCACGACGAATCGGGAATGACCACGGCGGAACTGCTCGGCAACGCCGCGCTGGGGGTTCTGGCGCTCGTGGTCATATGGGGCCTGTTGCAGGCGCTCGGCGTCGACATCGTGAGGTCGTTGCACGACGCGCTGATCTCGCACTGAGATGCGCGCTCGCGGGGAAGCCGGCTTCACGACGATCCAGTACGTCGTCGCGACCGCGTTCTCGCTCCTCTTGTTCGTGCTGGTCGCCAATCTTCTCGTCGACCTGTACGAACGGGGTGCGGCGCGGGACGCCCTCGACGAAGGCGTACGGGCGGGCGTCCCCGCGTCGGCGACGGCAGAGGAATGCCTCGCCCGCGCCCGCGAGGTGTTGCAAGCGGTCTCGAACGCGGCGTCGCTACGGGTCGACGACCTGGCGTGCGTGCCCGACGGCGATCGCGTCGTCGCGACGGCACGGGTGTCGATGCGGTCGTGGTTCCCCGCGCTGTTGCCCGACTGGCGATTGCAGCTGCGGGCGGCTGCACACCGAGAACGGTGACGCTGTTGCCGGCCCGGTCGCGTCGAGCGGAGGCGGGATTCGTCGCGATCGAATGGGTCGCGGCGACGGCCGTGTTACTGCTGCCGATCGTCGTGCTGGTCGCGTCGATGCCCCAGTGGGCCGAGCGGCGGCACGCGGCGACCGTCGCGGCACGGGAGGCCGCGCACGAGGTCGCCGAGCGGTGGCCCGCGGGCGACGCGGAGGTGGCGGTCATCGTCGCAACCGACGTCGCCGCCGATCATGGCATCGACGCGCGCGACGTCCATGTACGGGTGCCTTCGGTGGGGGAGGCACGCGGTGACGAGGTGGAGGTCGACGTCGAGGTGACGATGCCGGCGATCGGTGTCGCAGGTATGTCCGTCGGTTCGTGGAGCTACACGGCGCGCGCCACGCGGCGCATTGACGACTTCCGCAGCCGTTGATGCGGGCGCGGCGCGCGGGGGAGCAGGGCTCGATCACGCTGTGGGTGCTCGGACTCTGCGTCGCGCTCATGTTTCTCGGCGGATTGAGCCTCGATCTCTGGCGCGCGGTGGCCGACCGGCGCCAGCTGTCGTCGATGGCCGATTCGGCGGCAACTGCGGCGGCCGACGGCGTCGACATCCCCGCACTACGTGCCGGTTCGTTGCAGGTCGACCCGGAGCGTGCCCGCGCGCTGGCGCTGGCGTCGCTCGATGAGGATCCCCACGTGCAGTCGCTCGACGGGGTCGACGTCGAAGTCGTCGGTAACCGCGTCACGGTCTCACTACGCGATCACGTCGGCTTCTCGCTCCTGGGCATCTTCATGGGTGGCCGGCACTTTGATGTAGAGGTGCACGCGGCGGCCGAGCCCGAGGAACGCCAGTAGGCCTCGCCGCTCGCCGCTCGCCGCTCGGCCCGTGACGCGTGACGCCGACCCGACGCACCGGCGCCGCCTGACATCCGTGTCAGGTACGCTCGGCCCCCGAATCGCAACCGCTCGATCCTCGGGAGCATCAATGCCTGACGCAGTCATCGTCGCCGCGGCCCGCACCGCCATCGGCACCGCCCGCAAGGGCACGCTCCTCGACGTGAGCGCCTTCGATCTCGCCAAATACGCCGTCGCCGAAGCGCTCAAGCGCTCGGGCATTCCGTCGACGGACGTCGACGACCTCGCAATGGGCGAATCGCTCCAGGGCGGCGGCGACATCGCCCGCTACGCGGCGGTCGAGCTGGGCCTCACCGAGATCCCGGGTGTCGCGCTGAACCGCCACTGTGCGTCCGGAATGGCATCCGTCCAGGGCGCTTCGGCCAGCATCATGGCCGGGATGGACAGGGTCGTGATCGCGGGCGGTTCCGAGTCGCTGTCGACGTCGCCGCAGTCACTGAAGCGCGCGCCCGGCACCGACGAGTACGTGCAGTGGATGTCGCCTTCTCACCCCGCGACCCCCGACGCACCTGCGTTCGACATGTCGATCACGGTCGGTTACAACACCGCGCAGTCGGCCGGGCTCACGCGCGCCGATTGCGACGCGTGGGCGTTCCGTTCGCACCAGCGGGCCGTCGCGGCGATCGACGAGGGTCGGCTGCAGGAAGAGATCGTCGCGATCGAAGTGACCCTACGCGACGGCACCACCAAGATCTTCGACACCGACGAGCACCCGCGGCGCGATTCGTCCATGGAGAAGATGGCGGCCCTGAAGCCGCTGCACCCCGAGATCGCCGACTTCCCGATCACCGCGGGCAACTCCTCGGGTCTGAACGACGCGGCGGCGGCCATGATGATCGTGAGCGCCGACTACGCCAAGGCCAACGGCCTGACGCCGCTGGGCAAGATCGTCTCGTGGGCTTCGGCGGGCGTGCAGCCGCGCGACACCGGCCTCGGGCCGATCGCGGCGATCCCGAAGGCGCTGACGCGCGCGGGCATGTCGATCGCCGACATCGACCTCGCTGAGATCAACGAGGCGTTCGCCTCGGTTCCGGTCGCGGCGTGCCGGCAGCTCGGCCTGTCCGAGGACATCACCAACCCCAACGGTTCGGGCTGCTCGCTCGGGCACCCGGTCGCGGCAACGGGCGCCCGGATGATCATCACCACGCTGTACGAGCTGCGTCGCCGCGGCGGTGGCGTCGGTCTGGCGAGCATGTGCGCCGGCGGTGGCATGGGCTCGGCGACGGTGTTCGAGGTATATCCGGGCTAGCGCCGCCGCCGGTGACATACCTGCAGCGAGTGACGATCGTCGTTGACGACTACGACGCGGCGATCCGGTTCTTCGTCGACGTCCTCGGCTTCGAGCTGGCCGAGGACGTCCCCGCGCCGGCGAAGGACGGCCGCGACAAGCGCTGGGTCGTGGTGTGCCCGCCCGGAGGGCAGACGAGCATCCTCCTCGCGCGCGCCGCCTGCCCTGATCAGGCGGCCGCGGTCGGCCGGCAGACCGCCGGCCGCGTCGGCTTCTTCTTGCACGTCGACGACTTCGACGCGGTGTACGCACGGCTGCGCGCGGCCGGGGTCGAGCTCTTCGGCGAGCCCCGCTCGGAGCCGTACGGCCGGGTCGTCGTGTTCGCCGACGTCGCGGGGAACCGCTGGGACCTGCTCGGCGACTGAGGGACGCGTACCGACGTCAGTCGAGGCTGCGCAGCTCGCGCAAGGCCACCGACAGCGTCGCCACGTCGAACACGGCGTGAGAACGGATCTCGTCGAGCAACGAGAGCATGTGCGCGATCGACGCCGCGCGCGGCGCGGCCCAGGCGTCGTACGAACCGGCCGAGAGCACCGCGTCGACCACCTGCCGGTACTGCGCGGCCGCATCCTCGCGGAGCGCGTTCCGTGCGAGCCCTTCCCAGCGATCGGGGCGGGCCAGCTCGACGATGCGGTCGACCAGCCACTCGAACCGCAGCCGGTCGCCGACTTCGTCGTAGGTGGCTGCGACCGCCTCGACCTCGACATGATGCAGATGGGCGAGCTCGGCAATGTCGAGCGCACGCGGGAGGTGTTCGAGTGCGGCGATGCGCAGCGCGAGCTCCCGCGGGACGCCCTGAGCCGAGTATCCGGCGGCGACGGGATCGAGCCCGGGCGACGCCGACGCCATCGCCATCAGCCGCGCGACGGGTACCGCGAAGAACGCGACCGTCGTCGCGACCGGAAGTGGGCGGGGCCGGTTGCGTAGAAACCAGCGCGAGCCCCGCTCGACGAGCCGGCGGCTCGCGAGGTACATCTCGGTCTGCACGTCGACGCCCAGCGTGTTGTCGAGCGCTTCGATCTCGCGCCAGAGCGCGTCCTGATCGAAAACCGCACGTGCCGTCTCGTGCGCGCGGACGATGTCGGGTCCGTTTGCGCCGGTCTCTTCGCCCAGACGGAACGCGAAGGTCGTGCCGGCCCGGTTCACGAGCCCGTTGACGAGCGCGGTAGCGGTGATCTCGCGCCGCAGCGTGTGCGCGCGTATGCGGTCGAGGAATCGCTCGCGGACCGCGGACGGGAACGCACGGACGAGCTCCGGCGTGAAATCGGTGTCCTCGGGAAGGTCCGACGCGAGCACGTCTTCTTCCAGCGAGATCTTGGCGTAGGCGAGGAGTACGGCGAGCTCGGGTGCGGTGAGGCCGATGCCCGCATTGTGGCGCTCGGTCAGCTGTTCGTCGCCCGGGAGTCGCTCGACCTCACGATCGAGGTGCCCGCCCTGTTCGAGCGCGTGCATGAAGCGCGCGTGTACGCCTTCCATCTCGGTCGCTTGCGCGCGCCCGTTGTCGAGCGCGCGGTTCTGCCGGTAGTTGTCGCGCAGCACGAGCGCGGCGACCTCGTCGGTCATCGCGACGAGCAGCGCGTTGCGGTCGTGTTCGGTGAGCTCGCCGTCGCGCACCGCGCCGTCGAGGACGATCTTGATGTTGACCTCGTGGTCGGAGGTGTCGACGCCGGCGCTGTTGTCGATCGCGTCGGTGTTGATGCGGCCGCCCGCGAGCGCGTACTCGACTCGTCCGTCTTGCGTGCATCCCAGGTTGCCGCCCTCGGCCACGCTGCGGCAGCGCAGGTCGCGGCCGTTGACGCGCACCGCGTCGTTCGCCTTGTCGCCCGCCGCCGCGTGCGGCTCCGCCGTCGCCTTGACGTACGTGCCGATACCTCCGTTGTAGAGCAGGTCGACCGGCGCCTGTAGCGCGGCACGGATCAGCTCGGCAGGGGTGAGTGTCTCGACGTCGGCGTTGATCGAGAGGCGGGCGCGCACCGCCGGCGTGATCGCGATCGACTTGAGGGAGCGCGCGTAGACGCCGCCGCCCGGCGAGATGAGCGCGGTGTCGTAGTCGGCCCAGGACGACCGCGGCAGCTCGAACAGGCGCTTGCGTTCCGCGAACGAGCGGGCCGGATCAGGATCGGGGTCGAGGAAGAGATGCCGGTGATCGAAGGCCGCGATGAGCTTGATGTGCTCTGACAAGAGCATCCCGTTGCCGAAGACGTCGCCCGACATGTCGCCGATGCCGACGACCGTGAAGTCGTCGGAGTCCGGGTCGATGCCGAGATGCCGGAAGTGACGGCGCACCGAGGCCCATACGCCGCGGGCCGTGATGCCCATCAGCTTGTGGTCGTATCCGTGCTCGCCGCCCGACGCGAACGCGTCGCCGAGCCAGAACCCGCGCCCGAGGGCGATCTCGTTCGCGACGTCCGAGAATGCCGCCGTACCCTTGTCGGCCGCGACGACGAGATACGGATCGTCGTCGTCATAACGCACGACTTGGCCCGGCGGCGTGACCTTGCCGTCGACGAGATTGTCGGTGACGTCCAGCAACGCGCCGATGAACAGGCGGTAGCAGGCTTCGACTTCGTCGCGTTGCGCGCCGGGATCGGCCGGTGGTCGCTTGACGACGAAGCCACCCTTTGCTCCGGCCGGCACGATGACCGCGTTCTTCACGCGCTGCGCTTTCATCAGCCCGAGGATCTCGGTGCGGTAGTCCTCGCGGCGGTCGGACCACCGGATCCCGCCGCGCGCGACGCGGCCGGCCCGCAGGTGCACGCCTTCGACGCGCGGCGAGTACACGAAGATCTCGAACATCGGACGGGGAGCGGGGAGGTCGGGGATGGCGCTCGGGTCGAGCTTCAGCGCGACGCAGGGCGGCGGGTTCCCGGCACCGTCGACGTCTTGGAACCAATTGGTTCGCAGCGTCGCGAGCACCAGGTGGAGCAACGACCGCAGGATGCGGTCGGCGTCGAGCGAGCTGACCGCATCCAACTCGGCGTGGATCTCGTCGGCCATGCGTTCGTACGCGTCGCTGTCGCCGCTCGCGCCCGCGCCGGAGGCGGCCGCACCGGCAGTCCACGGGTCGAGGCGGGCGACGAACAGCTCGATGAGCCGGCGCGCGATCTCGCTGTGCGAAGCGAGCGCCTCTTCGATGTAGCTCTGGCTGAACCGCGACCCGGTCTGGCGGAGGTGCCGGCAGTACGCGCGCAGCAGTGCGACCTCTCGCCACGCGAGGCCCGCGGTGAGGACGAGCCGGTTGAGACCATCGTCCTCGGTGCGTCCGTCGACGACTGCGAGAAACGCTTCCTCGAACAACCGCAGGGCCGCGGGATCGATGATCATGGTCGACGGCGCGCGGAGGCGGAACCATTTCATCCACCGGCGAGCGAGCCCGTTCGCGGTGATCTCGTACGGATGCTCGTCGTCGACGACGACGCCCATGTTCGAGAGAAGGGGGAGTACCTCGGAGAGCGAGGGCTGCGCACCGCACCCGTAGAGCTTCAGCTCGAGGCGATCGCCGGCGAGCGTGACCCTCGCGGCCAGCGATTCCTCGGTGGTGAGCGACACAAGGTGCGGGATGTCGGCGAGCGCTTCCACCGCGTCGAAGTCGTCGCGATACGCACCGGGGAACGCGTCGATCCAGACGCGCAGCATGTCGAGCCCGGCCTCTTCACCGTACGACGCCATGAGCGCGTCGCGGAGGTCGTCGCCCCATGTTCGCGCGGCCGATGCCACGAGTCGCTCGAGTTCCTCGATGTCGACGTCGTGGGTTCCCGGCTGATCGAGGTGAAGCACATAGTGGAGCCGCGCCAGCGCCGACTCGGAGAGGCGCGTGTTCCACTCGTACTCGACCGAGCCGTACGCGTCGAGGAGGTAGTGGGCGATGCTCTCGCGGACTCGTGTGGTGTAGCGGTCGCGCGGGATGAACACGAGGCACGAGACGAAACGCCCGTAGGGCTCGCGGTGCACGAACAGGCGCACGCGCCGCCGCTCCTGCAATCGGAGGATGCTCATCGCATTCGCGAAGAGATGCTCGACGTCTATCTGGAGCAGGTCGTCGCGCGGATACGTCTCGAGGATCTGCACGAGATCCTTCTGGTCGTGGCTCGCCGGCATGAAGCTGGCCCGCTCGAGGACGGCCGTGACCTTGTCGCGAAGGACGGGCATCGCGAACGGGCTGGTCAGATACGCGCTGGATGCGTAGAGGCCGATGAAGCGATGTTCACCTACGACCTCGCCGGCCGCGTCGTAGCGCTTGACGCCCACGTAATCGAGGTGTGTCGGCCGGTGCACAGTCGAGCGCGCGTTTGCCTTCGTGAGTATGAGCAAGTTCTTCTCGCGCGCCTTGGCCCGGATCGCGGGCGGCAGCGCGGCGAAGCTCGCCGAGGCTTCCTCGGGCGCGCGGCGCAGCAGCCCCAGCCCGCTTCCCGGCACCGGCACGAGCCGGTCCGCGCCCGTGAGCTCGTACGCGCGGTAGCCGAGGAACGTGAAGTGCTCGTCGCCGAGCCATCGGAGCAGCGCGATTGCCTCCGCGACTTCTCCGGCCGGGCACGGCGGCGTGACGTCTCCCAGCTCGGTGGCGACCCGTTGCATCGCCTCGCGCATGGGTTGCCAGTCGCGCGTCGCCGCGACGACGTCGTCGAGCACCGAGAGCAGTTGGTCGCGGACCGCATCGAGCACCTCGGTGCTCGTCTCCCGGTCGATCTCGATGTGTGTCCACGATTCGAGGAGGAGGTGCTCCTGCGAGGTCGCGCCGTTGGAGGCCGGCGTGCGGCCGGGGGTGGGACCGTCGGGGACTGGGCCGTCGGGGACTGGGCCGTCGCCCTCGGTCGCGAGTCGGAGGAGCTCCCCGTCGGCCGACCGGACGACGCGCAGGATCGGGTGCACGACGAGATGTAGGCCGAGGTTGCGGCGGTCGAGCGCCATCGTCAGCGAGTCGACGAGGAACGGCATGTCGTCGATGATCACATTGATCACGGTGTGGCCGTGCGGCGGCGAGTACACCTGCACCAGCGGCTGTCCGGTCGCGCGGTGCGCGCCGAGGCGCCAATGCTCGAGCGCGGCGCGTGCGAGCTCGTCGGTGGTCCAGGTCGCGAGGTCGTCGTCGCCGAGTTGCTCGTAGTACGTCCGCACGAAGGCTTCCGCGTCGGCCGGATCGGATGCGCTCACGAGCGCGCAGATCTGTGCCATCACGTCGTCGCGACGGTTCACGAGGCCGACCATACCGTTCATATGGTCCCCATCGGCATGTTCGCGCGCTCCCGTATGCTCGGCCCGTGGAGACCGCCCGAGCATTGGAGCTCGCGCTCGAACTGGCCGATCGGGCCGACAGCATCACGATGGCGCGCTTCCGGGCGCACGACCTGAAGGTCGAGACC
>DATJAA010000061.1:0-13332 GCA_035516815.1 Acidimicrobiia bacterium
ACCTCCATATCGAAGGACACGTGACCTCGCTTCGCATGCCCGAATCGTTGGTCGCGTCGGTCCCCTTGCTCGCGAACATGCTGGTCAGTCGCCTGATGCTGTACTTCTATCTCTGCGCCGGGTTGCTCTGTGCTGTGTTCCTCGACGGGATCCGCCGCACCCGCGGGCCGGACGGCTCCGAGCCGGAGCCGGGAGCCGGGGCGCCGCGGCGGCGTGTGCCCGACTCCTGGATGGCGCCGCTCTCGATCGGACTCGTGGTGTTGGCGCTGGCGTTCTTGTTCCCGCGAGTGCCGTTCCCGGCGACGCATGCGACCGTGCCCGCGTTCTTCGAGTCCGCCGACGTTCGCCGGATACCCGCCGGGAGCGTCGCGCTGGTCGCGCCGTTCGCACGGGACACGAGCACCTCGGAGCCGATGTTGTGGCAGGCGGTGGCCGGGATGCGGTACCGCACGCCCGAGGGTTATGCCCTCGGGCCGGACAATTCCGGGCGCTACTCGTTCTTGCCGGTACCGACGACGCTGTCGACGCTCATGCAGTCGGTGCAGGACGGCACGCCGGCGCCGCCCCTCAGCGTGCTCTTGCGCCGCGAGCTCATCGGGGAGTTGCGATCCGACGACGTCGAGACGGTGATCGTCGGCCCCTTGTCGCAGCGCGGGCCGATGGTCGCGCTGTTCACGAGCCTCCTCGGTACGGCCCCCGAAGAAGTCGGCGGAGTGGATGTGTGGTGGGACGTCGCCCGCCTGCCCGCGGTCGCGCAATGAGTTCCGATATCTCCGGGAGACCGGCGGGGCGGGCGGTACGCTCGCTCTTCGGGGCCGGTCGGCCGCAGAGGACTCGCTCCGAGCCCCCGCCGCCGAGGTGGCGTTCCCCGATGGCGCCGCGCTAGCATCATCGGGCTCTTCGGGCCGTATATCGCGTCCCGCCGCGTCGCCCCCCCGGCCTCGGGTGCGCCGCGACTTCAACCGAGGCCCGCGTAGGCCACCGTTCCGGCGGAACCGCGCGGCACAACCGAGATCACGCTCCGCCCGGGCATTCCGAGCGGAGCGTTCGCGTGGGCGCGGATGCTTCGCCCTGTGAGTGAGAGTCCACCGGAGTCGATGATGGCGAACAAAGGGATCCTGGGCCGCAAGCTCGGCATGACCCAGGTCTTCGACGAGGGGAACCGGATCGTCCCGGTCACCGTCATCGAGGCCGGGCCATGCCGTGTGGTTCAGATCAAGACCCCCGAGCGCGACGGCTACGCCGCCGTGCAGCTCGCGTTCGGCGAGACGAAGGCGCAACGGCTCTCCAAGCCCGAACTCGGCCATTTGAAGGCCGCCGCCGCCGATCCGACGAAGTATCTCGCCGAGCTGCGCGTCGTCGATCTGTCCGGATTCGAGCTCGGTCAAGTGCTCAAGGCCGACGTGTTCGCCGCCGGCGAGCGTGTCGACGTGACCGGCGTCAGCAAGGGTCACGGGTTCTCCGGTGCAATGAAGCGCCACAACTTCCAGGGCCAGGGCGCGTCGCACGGCAATCACAAAAAGCACCGTTCCCCGGGCTCGATCGGCGCGTGCGCCACACCGGCGCGCGTGTTCAAGGGCATGCGGATGGCCGGGCAGTTCGGCAACGTCCGCACGACGACGCTGAACCTGCAAGTCGTCGAGGGCGACGCGGAGCGCAACCTGCTCCTCCTGCGCGGCGCCGTACCGGGGCCGTCGGGCGGCATCGTATTCGTCCGCAACGCGGTGAAGTCCGGAGTGGGGGCCTGACCATGGCGGCAATCACCATGAAGACCGCGACCGGCGCGGATGCGGGAACGGTCGAGCTCCCCGACGAGATCTTCGGCATCGAGCCGAACGTCGCCGTGATGCACCAGGTTGTGACCGCCCAGCTCGCGGCCCGGCGCGCGGGCACGCACAGCACCAAGACCCGTGCCGAGGTGCGCGGCGGTGGCGCCAAGCCGTGGCGGCAGAAGGGCACCGGCCGTGCCCGCCAGGGTTCGATTCGCGCGCCGCAGTGGCGCGGCGGCGGCGTGGCCCACGGGCCCAAGCCCCGCGACTACTCGCAACGCACCCCGAAGAAGATGGTGCGGCTCGCGTTGCGTTCCGCGCTCTCCGACCGGGCGGCAGAATCGAAGATCCTCGTCGTCGACGATTGGGCGATCGAGGCGCCGAAGACGAAGGACGCGGTGCGCCTGCTCGAGGCGATCGGGCTGCGCACGAAGGCGGAGCGCGCGAGCGCGGCGGCGGAGCCTGCCGAAGGCGACGTGGAGCGCAAGCCGACCGGGAGGGATGCGCGTGTGCTCCTCGTGCTGTTCCGTTCCGACGAAGCGGTGTGGAAGTCGCTGCGCAACCTGGGCGAACGGGTCCAGATCGTCCTACCCGAAGAGCTCAATACCTACGACGTGCTCCTGAACGACTGGCTCGTGTTCTCGGAGGCGTCGCTCGCAACGGTGGTCGCGCGTCTCTCCGACGGCGCGACCGACAACGTGACCGACGACGGCGGTGACGAAGATGCATAAGGACCCCCGCGACATCATCATCAGGCCGGTCGTGTCCGAGAAGTCCTACGCCGCCTACGACCTCAACGTGTACACGTTCGTGGTCGCGCCCGGTGCCAACAAGATCGAGATCCGCAACGCGGTCGAGCAGCTGTTCGCGCGCCGGGTCGAGAAGGTTCACACGATCAACCGCAAGGCGAAGCGCTCGCGCAACCGCCGTACCGGCGGGTACAACGCTCCGGCACGCCAGAAGCGGGCCATCGTCACCCTCGCCGCCGGCGAGGACCGCATCGACATCTTCGGGAGCTGACATGGGTGGGAAGCGCGCAGAGCACCGCACGCCGCAGGCTCCGAGTGCGACGGAGCGGGGGGGAGAGTAGGTGCCGATCCGCAAACGCAAGCCGACGAGCGCGGGCCGACGCTTCCAGACGTCGTCCGACTTCGCCGAGGTCACCAAGACCACGCCCGAGAAGTCGCTCACGAAGCCGAAGCCGAAGACCGGCGGTCGCAACTCCTACGGCCGTATGACTTCGCGCCACCGCGGCGGCGGGCACAAGCAGCGGTACCGCGTGATCGACTTCCGCCGGAACAAGGACGGCGTGCCCGCCAAGGTCGCCGCGATCGAATACGACCCGAACCGCAACGCGCGCCTGGCGCTGCTCCACTACCTCGACGGCGAGAAGCGTTACATCATCGCCGCGCAGGGCCTCGAGGTCGGCGCGATGGTGCAGAGCGGCCAGGGCAGCGAGATCCGCGTCGGCAACGCGTTGCCGCTGCGTTACATCCCGGTCGGCACCACGGTCCATGCCGTCGAGTTGAAGCCGGGCGGCGGCGCCAAGATGGGTCGGGGCGCGGGCGCCGCGATCCAGCTGATCGCCAAGGAGGGCCAGTTCGCCACGCTTCGGTTGCCGTCGACCGAGATGCGGCGCGTCCCGATCGACTGCCGGGCGACCGTCGGTTCGGTCGGCAACAGCGAGGCGGGGCTGATCTCGGTCGGCAAGGCCGGCCGTAACCGGTGGAAGGGAAAGCGGCCGCACACCCGCGGCGTCGCGATGAACCCGGTCGACCACCCGCTCGGCGGTGGTGAGGGCAAGAGCTCGGGCGGTCGGCACCCGGTGTCGCCGTGGGGCAAGCCCGAAGGCCGCACCCGTAAGAAGGGCAAGTCGAGCGACAAGCTCATCGTCCGCCGGCGTCGTACGCGCGGCGCACGGAGGTAGGCGGCCGTGCGGATGCAGCGGAGCCAGGGGCGCACCGAAGGAGCCATGTAGATGCCGAGGAGCTTGAAGAAGGGTCCGTTCATCGACGACCACCTGCGCGAGAAGGTGGACGCGATGAACGCGGCCGGCGATCGCCGCGTCATCAAGACGTGGTCTCGCCGCAGCACCGTCACGCCCGACATGGTCGGGCACACACTCGCCGTTCACGACGGTCGCAAGCACGTCCCCGTGTACGTCACCGAGGCCATGGTCGGCCACAAGCTCGGCGAGTTCGCGCCGACGCGCGTGTTCCGTTACCACGCGGGCCAGGAACGATCGAGCCGGCGCTGATGGCGACCTCGACGACCAACCCCACAGTCCGTGCGTCGGTGCGTTATCTGCACACCTCGCCGTACAAGATCCGTCAGGTGCTCACGCTCATCCGCGGGCTCCCGGTCGGAGACGCGGAGCGCGCTTTGCAGCTCTGCGAGAAGGACGCGGCCGACGACGTCCTCAAGTTGCTCACCTCCGCGATCGCGAACGCGGAGCACAACAACGCATTGCCGGCCGACGAGCTGTTCGTGTCGCTCGCGTGGGCCGATGAGGGCCCGACGCGCAAGCACGGACAGCCGCGTGCGCGCGGCCGGTACTTCCGGATCCGTAAGCGCACGTCGCACGTGACGATCGTGCTCGAGCGCTTTGCGGTGGAGGAGCTCGCGGTACGCCGGAGCCGCGAGGAGGCCTCCGGGCGCGGCGCGGCCGTGAGCCAGCGCCGGCGCGCCGAGCGCGTTCGCCGGTCGCGGGCCGCCGAGGCGGAGTCGACCGACGACACCGACACTCTCGCCGACGACACACTCGAAGATGGCGCGCCCGCCGGTGACGAGGCGCTCGACGAAGGTGCGTCCATGGAGCCGGCCGCGGCCGACTCGCCCGACGCGGCGGCCCCGGAAGCCGCGGACACGAACGACGCGGTACAGGCCGAGGCCCCGCCTGACGCGGAGCCCGAAGCCGACAAAGGCGAAGAGGACTAGTCATGGGTCAAAAGGTCAACCCGTACGGGTTCCGCCTCGGTATCACCACCGAGTGGAAGTCACGCTGGATCGCCGCCAAGAAGGAATACCGCGAATCGCTGATCGAGGACTGGAAGATCCGCGACTACCTCCGGCGCCAACTCGAGCGGGCCGCGGTGAGTCGAGTCGAGATCGAACGGACCGGCGACCGGCTGCGCATCGACGTGTACACCGCGCGCCCCGGCATCGTGATCGGCCGCCGCGGCGCCGAGGCCGAGCGTTTGCGCGAAGGGCTGCGCAAGATCAGCGGCAATCCGAAGATCCAGTTCAACATCCAGGAGATCAAACAGCCCGAGATCGACGCGATGCTGCTCGCCCAGGGCGTCGCCGACCAGCTGACCGGTCGCGTCTCCTTCCGCCGCGCGATGAAGCGCGCGGTGCAGACCGCGATGAAGGCGGGTGCGCTGGGCGTCCGGGTGCAGTGCAGCGGCCGCTTGGGCGGCGCCGAGATGAGCCGCAAGGAGTGGTACCGCGAAGGCCGGGTGCCGCTGCACACGCTGCGGGCCGACGTCGACTACGGCTTGGCCGAGGCGCGCACGACGTTCGGCCGGATCGGCGTGAAGGTCTGGATCTACAAGGGCGACATCCTGCCGTACAAGAGTGCTGTCGAGGACAAGATCGCGCGCGAGGCCGCGATGGCAGTCGGTGAGACCGCCGGTCAGCCGGGTGCCCGGCGCGTCATCAGTGCGGGCGGCGGCCGGCGCCGCAAGGCCGAGGACGGCGAGGCGATCGTCAGCGCGGAGGGAAGCACCGAGGTCGGCGAGGCCGGCGAGGAGCTGCCCGCGAAGCCGTTGCTCGGCGAGGCCGACCCGGAGCTCGAGCGACTCCTCGCCGAGGAAGAAGAGATCGAGCGGCGGACCCGCGAGCACCACGAGACCCCGCACTTCCGCGGCGGCGAGGAGTAGGTCGTCAGTATGTTGATGCCCCGCAAAGTCCGCCACCGCAAGGTGCAACGAGGCCGCCTCACCGGCATGGCGAAGGGTGGCACGCGTCTCGCGTTCGGAGAGTTCGGGATCCAGGCGCTGGAGCCGGGCTGGCTGACCAACCGCCAGATCGAGGCCGCCCGTATCGCGATGACCCGTCACATCAAGCGCGGCGGCAAGGTTTGGATCAACGTCTTTCCCGACAAGCCGATCACGCAGAAGCCCGCGGAGACGCGCATGGGCTCGGGCAAGGGAAATCCCGAGAAGTGGGTCGCGGTCGTGAAGCCGGGCCGCGTGCTCTTCGAGCTCTCCGGTGTTCCCGAGCCGGTCGCGCGCGAGGCGATGCGGCTCGCGATCCACAAGCTTCCACTCCGCGCCCGCTTCATCGTGCGCGAGGAGGAGGGATAGGCGATGACCAAGGCGAAAGAGCTCCGCGAGCTGACCGACGAGACACTCGTCGACCGGCTGTCGGAGGCCAAGCAAGAGCTGTGGAAGCGCCGTCTCGATCTGGCGACCGGTCAGCTCGACCGCACGACCGAGATCGCGGGCTACAAGCGCGAGATCGCGCGACTGCAGACACTGATGCGCGAGCGCGAGATCGCGGCGCACGAGGCGGAGCGAGGGGCGTAATGGCCGACGAAACGCACGAGAAGCGGTCCAACGCCCGCAAGGTGCGCGAGGGGATCGCGGTTTCCGTGAAGATGGACAAGACCGTCGTGGTCGCCGTGGTCGACCGGGTTCGGCACAGCCGCTACCAGAAGACGATGCAGCGAACGAAGCGCCTGTACGCCCACGACGAGGCGAACGACGTCCGCGAGGGCGACCGTGTGCGCGTCGCGGAGACGCGGCGCCTCTCGAAGCAGAAGCGCTGGCGCGTCGTGGAAGTCCTGGAGCGGGCGCGATGAAGATTCGCTCGCTCACTTCTCACCGCGGTCGTGCGTCATGATCCAACAGGAATCTCGCCTCAAGGTGGCGGACAACTCAGGGGCGCGCGAGGTGCTCTGCATCAAGGTGCTCGGCGGCACACGCCGGCGGTACGCGAGCATCGGGGACGTGTTCGTCGCCACCGTGAAGGACGCCGTCCCCGGGGCGTCGGTGAAGAAGGGCGACGTCGTGAAGTGCGTCGTCGTGCGCACCAAGAAGGAGAAGCGGCGCCCCGACGGGAGTTACATCCGATTCGACGAGAACGCCGCGGTGTTGATCAACGACCAGATGCAGCCGAGAGGCACGCGCATCTTCGGTCCGGTCGGGCGCGAGCTGCGCGATCGCCGCTTCATGCGGATCGTGTCGCTCGCGCCGGAGGTGTTGTGACCATGTCCAAGGACGAATCATGAAGGTCAAAAAAGGTGACGACGTCGTCGTGCTCGCCGGTAAGGACATCGGCCGCCGCGGCACGATCACGCGTGTCCTCAAGGACAGCGACAAGGTCATTGTCGACGGCGTGAATCTCGTCAAGCGGCACACCAAGCCGCGGGGTCAGGTCATGCAGGGCGGCATCATCGACAAGGAGATGCCGATTCACGCCTCGAACGTCGCGCTGTGGTGCCGCGAGTGCGGGGCGACCCGCGCGGGGTACCGGTTCGACGAGACGGGCGAAAAGCATCGGACGTGCCGCAAGTGCGGAGGCGACATCTGATGGCTGCCGCGACCGCCACGGCCCCCCGCCTGAAGCAGCGATTCGAGAGCGAGTTGAAGGGGCAGCTGCAGCGCGAGCTCGGCCTGACGAACATCATGCAGGTACCGCGGCCCGTCAAGATCGTCGTGAACATGGGCGTGGGCAAAGCGACGCAGCAGCGCTCGTTACTCGACGGCGCCGTCACCGACCTCACGACCATCACCGGCCAGAAGCCCCTCGTCACAAAGGCGAAGAAGTCGATCGCGAGCTTCAAGCTGCGCGAGGGCAACGAGATCGGCGCCAAGGTGACGTTGCGGGGCGACCGGATGTGGGAGTTCTACGACCGGCTGGTGAGCCTGGCGATCCCGCGCATCCGCGACTTTCGCGGTATGCCACCGAAGCAGTTCGACGGTCACGGCAACTACACGTTCGGCCTCAACGAGCAGCTCGTGTTCCCGGAGATCGACTACGACAAGATCGACAGCGTTCGCGGCATGAACGTAACGATCGTGACCACAGCGGAAACCGACGAGCAGGGGCTGGCGCTCCTGAAGGTGCTCGGCTTCCCGTTCCGCCGCGACGGGCAGGGGTGAATCGATGGCCAAGAAGGCACTCGTCAACAAGCAGCAGCGCAAGCCGAAGTTCAAGGTGCGCGCGTACACGCGCTGCCGCCGGTGCGGCCGCGCCCGCTCCGTGTACCGCGACTTCGGTCTCTGCCGGCTCTGCCTGAGGCAGATGGCGCACGCCGGGGAGATCCCGGGCATGACGAAGAGCTCGTGGTGACGGGGGGGGACGCGCAGTGACGATGACCGACCCGATCGCCGACATGCTCACGCGCATCCGGAACGCGAACGTCGCGTTTCACGACGATGTCGCGATGCCCTCGTCGAAGCTGAAGGAAGCCGTTGCCGGGATCCTCGAGCGCGAGGGCTACATCACCGGCTTCGAAGTTGTCGCCGACCCGAAGAGGCCCGGCAAGCAACTCACGATCAAGATGAAGTACTCGAGCGATCGCCGGCGCACGATCTCGGGCTTGAAGCGCGTGTCGCGGCCCGGTCTGCGTGTCTATTCCAAGGCCGACGGAGTGCCGCGCGTCCTGGGTGGCATGGGGATCGCGATCTTGTCCACCAATCAGGGTCTCCTGACCGACCGCGAGGCGCGCGAGCGTCGGGTCGGCGGCGAGGTCCTGTGCCAGGTCTGGTAGCGGAGCAGCGTCATGTCGCGTATCGGTAAGCAGCCGATCAACGTACCGAGCGGCGTCGAGGTGACGATCGACGGGTCCGCGGTGCGAGTGAAGGGCCCGAAGGGTCAGCTCGAGCACCAGCTCGTGGGTGACGTCACCGTCGCGCGCGACGGCGACTCTCTCAGCGTCACGCGCGCGGACGATTCGCGCTCGAACCGGTCTCTGCACGGGCTCCAGCGCACGCTGATCGCCAACATGGTCGTCGGCGTGTCGGACGGCTTCGCGAAGGAGCTCGAGATCGTCGGGGTCGGCTACCGCGCGCAGGCGCAGGGCACGAACGCGATCGAGCTCGCGGTGGGTTACTCCCATCCCGTGCGGGTCGACGCGCCCGACGGCGTGACCTTCGAGGTGCCGCAGCCGACGCGCATCGTCGTACGCGGTCACGACAAGCAACTCGTCGGTCAGGTCGCGGCCGACATCCGCAAGATCCGCAAGCCCGAGCCGTACAAGGGCAAGGGCATCCGTTATGCCGGCGAGCAGGTCCGCCGCAAAGCCGGCAAGTCCGCGAAGTAGCAGAGGGTTCCCGCATGAGCCTCACCAAATCCGAGCATCGCGACCGCCGTCACCGGCGGGTGCGCAAGAAGGTCGTCGGAACGGCGGAGCGGCCGCGCCTCGCGGTGTTCCGCTCGAGCAAGCACACGTATGTGCAGGCGATCGACGACCACACGGGCCGTACGTTGGTCAGCGCGTCCACGATGGAAAGCGATCTGCGCGGCGGCACGACCGCCACCGTGGACGCCGCGAAACAGGTCGGCCGGCTCGTCGGCGAACGGGCGCAAGCGGCCGGGATCACCACCGTCGTGTTCGACCGCGGCGGTTTCAAGTACCACGGTCGGGTCGCGGCGGTCGCCGACGGCGCCCGCGAATCCGGACTGACTCTCTAAGGGAAATGGGTTCTCATGGCTGAAGGGCAATACGACGAGCGAGTGATTTCGATCAACCGCGTCGCGAAGGTCGTGAAAGGCGGTCGCCGGTTCTCGTTCACCGCGCTGGTCGTCGTCGGCGACGGCAACGGCAACGTCGGACTCGGCTACGGCAAGGCGAAGGAGGTTCCGGCCGCGATTCAGAAAGGGATGGAAGAGGCGCGCAAGAACTTCTTCGCGGTCCCGCTGGCCGGTTCGACCATCACGCACATCGTGCTCGGCGAGCACGACGCGGCCCGGGTGCTGATGAAGCCGGCGGCGCCCGGTACCGGAGTGATCGCCGGCGGCGCAGCCCGCGCCATCCTCGAAGCCGCCGGCATCCAGGACGTGCTCGCGAAGTCGCTCGGGTCCTCGAACGCGATCAACGTTGCGCGCGCGACGATGCAGGGCTTGCAGGCTCTGCGCCGGCCCGACGACGTCGCGAAGCTCCGTGGCCTTTCATCCGAGGAAGTCTCGACCAAGGGGATGCTCGCCGCGTATCGCGAGCGTCAGCGCGGCAAGCACGAGGTGACGGAGGTCGCATGACCGGTAACCGAACCTCCGGGATCAAAGTGACGCTCGTGCGTTCACAGATAGGCATCAAGCCCAAGCAGCGCGGCACGTTGCGCGCGCTCGGTCTCAGCCGGATCGGCTCCACCAACACGTTGCCCGACCGGCCTGAAGTGCGCGGCATGCTTGCCCGTGTGCCGCACCTCGTCCGGGTGGAGGAACTCCCGTGAAGATCCACGATTTGAAGCCGGCGCCCGGCTCGCGCCGCCCGAAGCGGCGCGTCGCACGCGGGATCGGTGGCAAGGGCGGCAAGACCGCGGGTCGCGGCAGCAAGGGTCAGGGCGCGCGCAACAACCTGCCGGCTCGCTTCGAGGGCGGCCAGACGCCCCTGCACCGCCGGACCCCGAAGGCCAAGGGCTTCAACAACCCGTTCCGCGTCGAGTACCACGTCGTCAATCTGTCGACGCTCGACGGCTTCGACGCGGGCGCCGAGGTCACGCCGGACACGCTGCGCGCGAGTGGGCTCGTCGCGAAGCGTGGTCTGGTCAAGATCCTGGCTCGAGGCGACCTCACCAAGTCGCTCACCGTGCGCGCCCATGCGTTCTCGGCCGCCGCCGTCCGGGCCATCGAGGGAGCGGGCGGCTCCGTCGAGGTGCTCCCGCTGCCGTGGCCGACCGGCCGTCCGCCGGCGCGCGGAAACGCCCTCACGAACCGCTAGCTACACTGCCTCGTCCGGTGTTGAAGAGGTCGTCGACCCGATGAGGTCTCGGTGATGTCAGGGCTTTCGCGCCTCCAGAACATGTTCCGGGTCGCCGACCTGCGGAACAAGATCTTGTTCACCCTCTTCATCATCTTCATCTTCCGGATGGGCTCGCACATCCCGGTGCCGTACGTCGACTTCAAGGCAGTTCAGGCGCTGCAATCGCAGTCGAAGGGAGCCGGCGGCGTGCTCGGCCTCTTCAACCTGTTCTCGGGCGGCGCGCTCACCGCGGTCTCGATCTTCTTCCTCGGGATCATGCCGTACATCACGGCATCGATCATCATGCAGCTGCTCGGCGTCGTGATCCCGAAGCTCGAGGAGTGGCAGAACGAGGGCCAGACCGGACAGAAGAAGATCACGCAGTGGACGCGTTACCTCACCGTCGCGCTCGCGCTCATGCAGTCAACGGCGTTCGTCTTCGTCTTGAAGAGCGGCAACGGCGGCCTGCTCGGTCAGTCGGGAATCCAGCTGCCGGTCGGCACCGTGCTCATCCCGCACTTCACGCCATGGCGGGCGGGCCTGATCGTCCTCACCTGGACCACCGGTTGCGCCCTCGTCATGTGGCTGAGCGAGCTCGTCACGCAGCGCGGGATCGGCAACGGCATGTCGATCCTGATCTTCACTTCGGTCGTCTCACGGCTCCCGTACGAAGGCTCGCTCGTCCTGAAGCAGTCGAAGATCGAGTTCGTCGCGATGCTGGCGATCGCGATCGGGCTCGTGTTCGCGATCGTGCTGATCGAGTCCGGCCAACGGCGAATACCCGTGCAGTTCGCCAAACGTGTCGTCGGCCGCCGCATGTACGGCGGCCAGAGCACCTATATCCCGCTGAAGGTCAACCAGTCGGGTGTGATCCCGGTGATCTTCGCGACGTCACTGTTGTCGTTCCCCGCACTGCTCGCGACCGTGCTCGGCGCCGGACCGCGCAAGTGGGTGAACGATCACCTGGTCGGTACCGCCACGACGAGCTGGTTCTACATCCTGGCGTTCGGCGCGCTGATCATGTTCTTCTCGTACTTCTATACCGCGATCGCGTTCAATCCCCAGCAGCAGGCCGACATCATCCGCAAACAAGGCGGGTTCATCCCCGGTATTCGTCCGGGGCCTCCCACCGAGCGCTATCTCGCCAAGGTGCTCAATCGAATCACGTTGCCCGGCGCCCTGTACCTGACCGCCATCGCGATGCTGCCGTTCCTCGTGCTCAAGGCCTGGAACATCCAGGATCCGTTCGGCGGTGTGACCATCCTGATCGCGGTCGGTGTCATGCTCGAGACGATGAAGCAGCTCGACAGCCAGCTGATGATGCGCAACTACGAGGGCTTCCTCTCCTAGCAACATGAGCTCCGCTGAGCCCCGACTCGTGTTGCTCGGGCGGCAAGGTGCCGGGAAGGGCACGCAGTCGACCCGTCTGGCTGAGCACTTCGGCGTAATTCACGTCTCCACCGGCGACATGTTCCGTACCCAGGCCGCGCAGGGGACCGCGTTCGGTCTCGAAGCCAAGCGCTTCATGGACGCCGGCGAGCTGGTGCCGGACGAGATCGTCGTCGGCGTGATCGAGGAGTGCGTCGTCCCCGGCGGGCCGCTGTCCGGCGGCTTCGTCCTCGACGGCTTCCCCCGCACGCTGCACCAGGCGCGCGAGCTCGATCGGGTGCTGGCCGGGAAGCCGCTCCATCTCGTCATCGATCTGGACGTGCCGCGTGAGATCGTCTTCGACCGCATCGCCGGTCGTCGCGTTTGCGAGAGCTGCCAGCGGACGTACCACGTCAATCTCCCGCCGGCTCGAGCTTGGATCTGCGACACGTGTGGCGCCGTCGTTCGCCAACGCGACGACGACACCGAAGAAGCCGTCGACCGGCGCCTCGCGCTGTACGAGAAGGAGACGGTTCCGATCGTCGAGTACTACCGCGCGCTCGCGGTGCTGACGGTCGTCGACGGTGTCGGCGACGGTGACGACGTGTTCGAGCGGCTTGTCAAAGTCTGCGACGAGCAACTTCCGTAACGGGTCCGACAGGTGGTCCTGCGCAAGACCGAGGCCCAGATCGCAGTGATGCGACGGGCGGGGACAGTGGTCGCGGAGATGCACGAAGCGTGCACCCGTGCCGCCCGGCCCGGTGCCAAGACGGCCGACCTCGACCGGGCGGCCCGCGAGGTGCTCGACCGCCGGCAGGCCCGCTCGAACTTCCTCGGCTACCACGGCTTTCCTGCCGTGGCCTGCATCTCGCCGAACGAGGTGATCGTGCACGGCATCCCCGGGGCGCGGGTGCTCGAAGAAGGCGACATCGTCTCGATCGACTGTGGCGCCATCGTCGAGGGCTGGCACGCCGATGCCGCGGTCACGGTTCCGGTCGGTGAGGTCGACGCCGAGTCGCGGCGCTTGATGGACGTGACGCGCGCCGCGCTCGAATCGGCGATCGCCGCTGCGCTCGCCGGCAACCGTCTCGGCGACATCGGCGCCGCCGCGGAAGGGGAGGTACAGCGGGCCGGGTTCGGCGTCGTACGCGAGTACGTCGGTCACGGCATCGGCACGGCGATGCACGAGGAGCCGGACGTTCCGAACTACGGGCCGGCCGGCCGGGGAATGAAGCTGCGGGCCGGGATGGTTCTGGCGATCGAGCCGATGGTCACCGCTGGCCGGCC
>DATJAA010000062.1:0-4951 GCA_035516815.1 Acidimicrobiia bacterium
CGATACCGCCACATCACTTCGACCGAGCAGACTGCATCTCGCTCGTCGTTGCTCGAGTAGGCGCGTTCGGGCGTCGCCAGCGGGCGCAGTACCGACGGGTAGATCTCGAACGCGGTGCGTCGGGCCGGCGCGTCGAAGGGCCAGATGGCGACGCCTGCGGCGCGCAATTCGGCGAGTAGTGGCATGCCGCGGACGGAACCGGCTCCTACCTGACCGTTGCCCACCAGCTGGAAGATCGATTTCGCGGTCGGATAGCGCCGCTCGCATTGCCGGAAACGCTGATCGACCGGCACGTCGCAGCGCGCCCTCCAGAACGGCGGTGAAGGCAGCAGCCACCGCTCACCCTCGCGGGCCGCGAGCGCCCACACGTCGTCGACCGTCGTGCACCCCTGTGCGCGTGCGAACCACTCCGGTACAGAGAAGGAGAAGTCGAATCCGGCGATGACCGGAGTCACGCAGTTCGCCACGTAGGCGATCGCTTCTTCGCGGCGCGCCAAGGCCCGGCTCTCGATGAGCACACCGTCGCGGATCGCGGCGAGCCACAGACCCTTCGGCCGCCGAGCACCGGACCAATCGACGGCAACCACCGTGGGCTCGATCCCGGTGGACTTCGTCACCGTCGGCGCAAATCCCGGCGGCCGTGGCACACGGGCAAGGTACCGTGCGGCCATGGTTGCCGACGTGGTCCTCGAAGCGCGGGGTCTCGTCAAGGACTACCGCCGCGCCCGCGCGGTCGACGGAGTCGATCTCGTCGTGCACGCGGGCGAACGGGTCTCGTTGCTGGGTCCGAACGGTGCGGGCAAGACCACCACGCTGCTGATGATCCTGGGTGTCGTCGCACCCGACGAAGGTTCGGTGGCGATCTGCGGACTCGATCTCCAGCGCCATCGCAGCCGGGCGGCGGAGTGCGTTGGCTTCGCGGCCGGTTATCTTCCGCTCACCGAGCGCATGCGAGTCCGTGAGTATCTGCGCCTCTACGGCCAGCTGTACGGCATCGCCGACCCCGATCCGCTGATCGACGACGGCCTCCTGCGCTTCCGCATCGCCGACCTCGCGGGCGCGATGGGAACAGAGCTGTCGTCGGGCCAGCGCACGCTCATCGGCATCGTGCGCGCGAGCCTGCACCGGCCTCGCCTGCTCGTCCTCGACGAGCCGACGGCATCACTCGACCCTGACGTCGCGCAGCGCGTGCGCGCCGGCCTGCTCGATCTCTGCCGACGCGACGGCACGGCGCTGCTCATGACGAGTCACGACATGAGCGACGTCGTCGAGGTGTGCGAGCGAGTCGTGTTCCTCTCGCACGGCCGGATCGTCGCCGACGGCGATCCCGAGTCGGTGGCGTCCGCGTACGGTCGGGGCGACCTCGCGGGTGTCTTTCTCCATCTTGCCGAGCGGCACGAGCTGTCCGGCACGCAGCAGAGCGACCATCCGTGACCCTCACATCCACCAAGCCGAACCCCACGACGACCCGCGGCAAGTCGTGGCTGCGCATGCGCGCGATCGCGCGCCGCCACGCGTACGTGCTCGTACGCAGCCCGCACCGCTTGTTCGACGTCTCGCTGTGGCCACTCGTCGACGTGTTGCTGTTCGGCTCGCTGGCCGCGTTCGTCGGTACGACGGGCGCGACCCCGGCCGCGAAGGCCTCGGGCTACCTGCTCGCGGGGATCGTGCTCTGGCACGTGATCTACCAATCGCAGATCGCGATGAGCACCGGTCTGCTCGAGGAAACGTGGACACGCAACCTCCTCAATCTGATGGTCACGCCCATCCGCGAGGTCGAGTACCTCGGCGGCGTCGCGATGTTCGGCATGGTCAAGCTCGTCATCGGTGTCGGGGTGATGGTCATCGGTGCCCTCGCGTTCTTCTCCTTCGACACGTGGTCGCTTGGCTTCGGGCTCGTGCCGATCGTCGCGATTCTGCTCGTCGTCGGCTGGTCGATCTCGCTCTTCGTGATGGGTCTCGTGCTGCGCTTCGGCACCGGCGCCGAAGCGCTCGCCTGGGGCGTGATGTTCGTACTGCTGCCCTTGTCCGGCGTCTTCTATCCGACCGACGCGCTGCCGGCACTGCTGCAACCCGTTGCACTGGCACTACCGACGACGCACGCGTTCACCGCGCTCCGTTCCCTCGTCGACCACAACGGCAGCGACTGGGCGCAGCTCGCGATCGCGGCCGTCGGGTCGTTCGTGATGCTCGCGCTCTCGATGTGGTTCCTCGTGGCGATGCTGCGCACCTTCCGCAAGCGCGGCTACATCACGCGCTACACGTGATCTTCACGCCGCTGCGACGACGACGTCCGGACTCCACTCGCGCTTGTCGCTGTACTGGTAGTTCGTGATCAGGCTGACGGCAAGCACCGCGATGCCGGCGAGGAGGTACACCGCGGTGAGCCCGCCGTCGGTGCCGTGAAAGTCGAGCGCGAACGGCGCGACCAACAACAACGCGACCGCGAGGTAGTCGCCGGCCGAGTGCACTGTGAACGGCAGCACCTTGGCGATCCCGAATGGATACTTCGTCAGCATGCTGACGACGAGCACTGTGGCGCCGACGACGATGCCGGTCGCGACGGCCTTGCCGCTGCCACCGACGGCGAGGGCGATGATGATGAGCACGGAACCGACCGCGTAATCGGCGACGGCGTGGAGCCAGGCGGGAAGTAGGCGAACGACCGACATTGTTGTCTCCCTTGTTCGAGTAGTCGACGGCGGCCGCGCACTGTTCCGGCGGCCGCGCCTGCTGTTGGTCGAGGTTCGTGCCTTCTACGGAGCCGACCGGTCGGCCGGATGGCTCGTTCGGTGGAGCAATGAGGTAGCCGGATGCGATACTCGATTCGTGGACGCGCTCGTCGACGCCGGACGACTCGCCGCGTGGATGGACATGCAGGGTCTCGAGCCTGCCGCGCCGATCGAGGTGCAACGCATCACGACCGGGCACTCGAACGAGGTCTTTCGCATCCGGCGCGGCGACAGCACCTTTGTGCTCCGGCGTCCGCCGCGTACGCCGCTCTCGCCGACTGCGCACGACATGGCCCGCGAATTCCGTCTCCTGCGCGCATTCTTCGGTCGTGCGGCGGTACCGGTTCCCGAGCCGATCGCATGCTGCGTCGACCTCGACGTGCTGGGCGTGCCGTTCTACTTGATGGCAGCGATCGACGGCGTCGTTGTCCGTGAGGCGCTCCCCGCGCCGCTCATGGGAGACGCCGGAGCACCTCGTGCGTGTGCCGACGCGCTCATCGACGCGCTCGCCGGGATCCATGCGTTCGACTGGCGGGCGGGCGGTCTTGCCGACTTCGGCAAGCCGGAGGGCTATCTCGAGCGGCAGGTGCCGCGCTGGCTCGGCCAGCTCGAGCGCTACGCCACGCGCCCTCTTCCCGACGTCGACGCGGCCGGTGCATGGCTGCAGGCGCACACTCCTGCCATGCAGCCACCGGCCGTGATCCACGGTGACTACAAGCTCGACAACGTGATGTTCGCGCCGCGCCTTCCGGTCGAGCTCGTCGCAGTTGTCGATTGGGAACAGTCGACCATCGGTGACCCACTCGTCGATGTCGGCTGGGTGATAGGCCTTTGGATCGAGCCGGGGGAGCGCGCCAACCTCGCCGGCGCGTCACCGTTCGAAGCGGATGCCGACGTACCGACGCGCCGGGAGCTCGTGGCGCGTTACGCCGACGCGACCGGCCGCGACGTGACGAACCTCGCCTTCTACTGTGTCCTCGCGCTGTTCAAGCTCGCGTGCGTGATGGAGGGCTCGTTCGCGCGGTTTCGCGCCGGTACGAGCGATGACGCGTACTTCGCCGCGCTGGAGTCGGGTGTGCCTGCGCTCGCGCGGCGCGCGCTCGAGTTCGCCGAGGGCGGTGTGTGAACGGAGCCGTCGTGGTCAATCGCGCAGGTCGATGATGACGGGTGCGTGGTCGGATGGCCCTGTGCCCTTGCGTGCATTGCGGTCGATGCCGGCCCAGGTGATCCGCTCGACGACGGGTGGTGTCGCGAGCACGAGATCGATGCGCATCCCCCGATGCTGGTGGAAGTCGCCGGCTCGGTAGTCCCAGTAGCTGAAGAGTCGATCCGCGTCGGGATAGACGTGACGGAAGGCGTCTTCGAGGCCCCATTCCTCGAGCCGCGCCACCGCCTTGCGCTCGGGTTCGGTCACGTGTGTGGAGCCTACGAAGCGCTTCGGGTCCCAGACGTCGCGATCGGTGGGAGCGACGTTGAAGTCGCCCATGATGACAAGCGGTTCATCGCGCGAGTGTGTGGCTTCCACCCAGTCGTACATACTCGCCAACCATTGCAACTTGCGCTCGTAGTACTCGGAAGCGACCTCGCGCCCGTTGGGGACGTATACCGAAACAACGCGCAGTCCGCCGCACGTCGCCGCGAGTACGCGGGCATCGCCCTCGTACGGATCGACGTACGCGTCACCGAAGCCGTTCGACGCGTCGGCGATGCCGACCCGCGAGAGGATCGCGACCCCGTTCCACTGCCCCTGGCCGTAGTGCACTGATTCGTAGCCGAGCGCCGAGAACGTCAGCGCGGGGAACGACTTGTCGGCGAGCTTCGTCTCCTGCATGCAGAGGATGTCGACTTCGGCATAGCCGAGGAACTCCTCGACGCGCGGCAGCCGTGCCTTCAGCGAGTTGACGTTCCACGTCGCGATTCGCATCGCCTGGAGGCTAGGCCGGAGGCGCGGGCGGCAGGTAGCCCGGATTCGCCACGAGGAGCTTCTCGCGCACCGTCGCGCGGACGTGCTCACGAACGGCGTCCATTCGGTCGTCGAGCGACCCGTCACGGATCCGTGCCGCCAGCTCGCGCTCGAGCAGCCCGGCGTCGTTCGAGTCGCGCTCGAGGAGCGCGCGAGCCCGCCCGATCTCGGCGTCGAGGTACGCCGGGCCGTCGGAGAGCTCGCGTTCGATCATCCCGAGCGCGTTGACCGCGACACGCGTGTGGAACTGCACGCG
>DATJAA010000063.1:0-7460 GCA_035516815.1 Acidimicrobiia bacterium
GGCTCGAGGAACGCGTGCTCGATGCGCTGCGTCTGGAAGACCTCGTGAACGACATGGGCGCTCGCGTCGAAGGCCGCGTCGACGTCGCCACGCGCGTACGCGGAACGCGAGAGCACGTTGCCGTCGAGCTCCCATACCGCATCGTCGTCGTCATCCAGCGCGGCGACCGCGTCGGCCAATGTTCGCAACACGCGGTACTCGACCTCGACAAGCTCGGCCGCCCGCCGCGCAGTGGCGCGGTCGTCGGCGACCACAAAGGCGAGCACGTCGCCGAGGTACGAAGTGCGTCCACCTTCGGGAATGAAGACCGGCCAGTCCTTGTGGATCAGCCCGACCCGCAACTCGCCGGGGACATCGGCCGCGGTGAACACGCGCACGACGCCGGGAACGGCGGCCGCCGCGGTCGTGTCGATGCACAACACGTCGGCGCGCGCGTGGTCGGCGAGGCGAACCGCACCGTGCAACATGCCCGGCTGCCGGATGTCATCGACGTAGGGCTTGTCACCCAGCGCGAGATCGAAACCTTGATAGCGCGTGCCGCTAGAGCCGACGCCGCCGAGCGGCTGCAGTTCGCGCGTCTCCCCTTTCGCGAGCAGCTCGACCGCGTCCAGGATCTTCACGTAACCGGTACAGCGGCAGAGGTGCGCACCCAGATGGCGGGCCGCGGTTTCCCGGTCGAGCTCCGCACCCTTGCGCTCGAGGAGCGCGCTGACGCGCATCAAGATGCCGGGCGTGCAGAACCCGCACTGCAATGCCCCCGTCGCGGCGAACACCGATGCCATGTGAGCGCGAGCTTCGGTGGGCAGGCCCTCGAGCGTCGTGATGGATGAACCCTCGATCTTCGACAGCGCGAGATTGCAACTGACGACGGCCTTGCCGTCGACGAGAACCGTGCAGCATCCACATTGACCCGACGGGGAACAACCGTCTTTCGGCGAGCAGACGCCCAGCTCCTCGCGCAAGGCCGCGAGGAGGTGCGGGTGCCCCTCTCCAACTGAAACCTCCGAACCGTTCAGGGTGAACGAAACCATTCCCGGCTAGCGTCCTCTCCAGTTCGACAAACTGTCAACGCACATCCGTTGCATTCGCGTGAAATCGGCCCCAGGCTCGACCTCGATGCGCCCAGGCGTTCCAGAGATTCTCCTCAATCCCGGCCGCAGGCACGACCGAGTCGTGGAACGGCCCGAAGTTCTTCCGGCGCGGTTCCACCGTCGCCTTCCAGGCTACGTGCCGACGCGCGTCGTCAACGCGCCAGAGCTTGCGGCGCAGCTCGGTCTCACGACGCTCCACGTCAAAGACGAATCGCATCGCCTCGGGCTTCCCTCGTTCAAGATCCTCGGCGCGTCATGGGCGGTCTACCGCCTCCTCGTCGGCCGGCTCGGTCGAGAACCGCAGTGGCAGACCTTCGACGAGCTACGCGGCGCGCTGGCGCCCCTCGGCCCCCTCACCCTCGTCGCCGCGACCGACGGCAATCACGGGCGCGCGGTCGCCCACATGGCCAAACAGCTCGGCTACCACGCGCGGATCCTCGTGCCCGCGGGAACCGCCGCGGCCCGCATCGACGGTATCCGGAGCGAGGGTGCGAGTGTCATCGTGGAAGACGGCACGTACGACGACGCAGTGCGCGCGTCCGCCGCGCTCGCCGCCGACGACGTTCTCGTGGTGTCCGACACGTCGTGGGAGGGCTACACCGACGTTCCCAAGACCGTCATCGAGGGGTATTCCACGATCTTCGCGGAGGTTGACGAGCAACTCGCCGACACACCGCCCGAAGTCGTTGTGGTGCCCATGGGGGTCGGCGCGCTCGCGGCCGCGACCGTGAGCCACTATTCGTCCCGATCCACGATCATCGTCGTCGAGCCCCTCTCGGCCGCGTGCGGCCTACGGTCCGCGCAGGCGGGGCACCCGGTCGAGGTACCCGGACCGCACGACTCGATCATGGCGGGCCTCAACTGCGGGATGGTGTCGATCATCGCGTGGCCCGCGGTGTCGCGGGGCGCCGACGCGTTCGTCGCGGTCGACGACGCCGCGGCCGAGGACGCTATGCGCGACCTCGACACCATCGGGGTGGTCGCCGGCGAGACAGGCGCCGCATCGCTCGCCGGACTACGCGCCGTCACCGAAGCAGGGACACCTGACGTCAGTGGTCGCCACGTGCTCGTTCTCTGCACCGAGGGCGCGACCGATCCCGTCGCGTACGAACGCATCGTCGGGCACGCGCCGTGAGCGGGCGCTCGTCAGCTGCCGCCGAACAGCGCGCGTACGCATGCTCGGAATCGTTCGACGTCGACGCCGAGCGCGATGCGCCAGGGCGCGAAACCCGGAGGAACCGATTGCGTGGATCCGTTCAGGGCGGTGAAGAACGGTGCGCGGAAGTCGACGACCGTCGTCCCCCAGGCCGCATCACCCCCGCAATCCACCGCGAGCGGGAGCACCGGCGCGTCCTCGATGATCTCGGGGACCGAGACCGCGAGGACGGTCAGCAGGTCGTGACAGGGCGTGTCGGGGGCGGTGAACGTCGAGCCGAACCGGCGGTAGAAGTTCAACGGCGAGTCGAGAAAGCGCGCAGCCGGCGTGCGGTGCTCGGCGAGCAGCTCGAACTCGGCCGGACGCAGTGTGGCAGCAAGGGTCACGTCGAGACCGATCAGCATGGGCGACCGGGTCCACGGCGCGAGCACCGCTCGCTGCGCGGCGAGCGGGTCGTGCGCGACGTTCGCCTCACCGTAGGGAAGCGCGTTGCCGCCGCGACGCGCCGACCCGCCCATGACGACGATGTCGCGCGCGTCGGTTACGAGTTGCGGGTGATCGCGGATCGCAACGCCGAGGTTCGTCAGCGGTCCGAGCGTCACGATCGTCAACTCGCCCGGACGCTGGGAGATGAGACGCGCCAAGAACGCGGGCGCGGGCTCACCGACGGCGTGCAGCGGCGCGACCGGGCCCGCCGCATTGCCGAGACCGTCGTCGCCGTGAATGAAGGTCGCGGGCCGGAGATCTGGTGCCGGCAACCATGGGCCTCGTGCGCCGACCGCGACCGGCACGTCGTCGCGCCCGGCCGCGTGCACCACCCGCAGCACGCTCGCGGTCGCGGTCTCGACATCGACGTTGCCCCAAACGACCGTGATCGCGACGACTTCCAGCTCCGGATCCGTGAGCGCCCACCACAACGCAACCGCGTCGTCGACGCCGCCGTCGGTGTCGATGACGATCGGTCGCGCCACGCCGAGCGCTCAGGCGTCGCGGTTGTCGACTGCCACCACCGGGTCCTGGCAGGACCACGGAAAGTTGATCCACCGATCGGTGTGTGCCCACACATATTCGGGCACGATCATCGACCAGGGCTTGTGGTAGAGCACCGCGGTGCGCGCCTCGGCGACGTGCTCGGCGATCTCCTTGCGCACGAGCTCGAGCGTCTTGCCGGTATCGGCCACGTCGTCGGCGATGAGGACACGCATGCCGCGGATGTCGACCTTGTCGAGCGTCGGTGGCAACACGACCGGCACGTCGAGGCGCTCGTCGACGCTCGTGTAGAACTCGACGTTCATCGCGAAACAGTTCTTCACCGCCAGCGCGTACGCCAGGGCACCCGCGACCGTGAGTCCGCCCCGCGCGATCGCGAGCACGACATCGGGACGGAAGCCGTCGTCGGCAATCTCGGTAGCGAGATCGCGCGTGGCCCGGCCGAAGAGCTCCCAGGTGAGGATCTCTCGCGCGGGGTCGATCTCCGGTCCGCCGGAGCGCTCGTCCCCGTCGGTACGGTCGGTGAGATCGATCTCCGCCACGACCACAACCTAGCGAGATATCGATGATCGAGCGCGCAATCGACGGGAGCGAGGTCGAGCCGGCGAGCATCGGCGCCGCGGTCAACGAATTGTGCGACGCCCTCGAGGCGATCGACGCCGACGGCTGGTACCCGGCGATCGAGGTCGTCCGGCCGTGGTCGCGTCACAACCCCCGGATCACCGGCGAGTTCGCGCGGCCGCGCACCATCCGCTGGTATCTGGAGCGCGAGCTCGGCGCGCTCCTCGAGCTGGGAGCGAGGGTGACCGTGCGGGCGTCGCGTCGCGAGACGTCCCTCGACGACCCTGCACTGTTGCGGGCGCTCGACGAGGTCGCGTGGGAGATGCGGGCGAAGAAGCTGTTCCTGTTCGCGCCGGAGCGGATGGCTCTCTCGATGGAGCGGCTGGCGCACTACTGCGGGACACCGGCCGAGTCGTTCCAGCGTTACGTGCTCTTCACGAACTACGCGATGCACGTCGAGGAGTTCCGCGAGACGTTTGCCGACGCGGAAGGACCGAATCGCCCCGACGTGCAGATGCCCGCGTGGCATTACCGGCGACCCGACCACGACGGCGTCACCATCATCGATATTGGTGTCGGGCCGTCGAACGCCAAGACCGTCACCGACCATATAGCGGTGTTACGGCCCGATGCGATGCTGATGATCGGCCACTGCGCGGGGCTGCGCAATCACCAGGACATCGGCGACTACGTGCTCGCGACCTCGTACCTGCGCGACGATCGCATCCTCGACCACGCACTGCCGACGACGATCCCGGTGATCCCGAACCATCGGCTGAACGCATATCTTCTCGACGCCCTCGACACGCACCGGGCGCGCTACCGAATCGGCACGGTGCTGACGACGGCGAACCGCAACTGGGAGCTCGAGATCGAGGCGATGGAGCACACCTTCGAGCAGTCGCGGGCGATCGCCGTCGACATGGAGTCGGCCACCATCGCGGCAAACGGGTTCCGCTATCGCATCCCGAGCGCCACGCTCCTCGCCATCTCCGACAAGCCACTTCACGGCTCGCCCAAACTCGCCGAGCAGGCAAAGTCGTTCTACGACACCAGCCGCCGCGCGCATCTCGAGATCACGCTCGAATGTATCGACCACGTCCGCCGGGAGCACCCGGCCGGTATCCCCAACGCCGACATCCGCAGCCCGGGCGAACCGCTGTTCGGCGCCCCCGCGGTGGACCCGAGGGACGGTACGACCACGCCCGACCGATGACTTCCGCGATCCACCGCGGTCGCAACGCGATACGACAACGGGAGGCTTCGACATGATGCTCGGCGGAAAGATCGCGATCGTGTACGGAGGGGGTGGCGCGGTCGGGGGCGCCGTGGCGCGGGCGTTCGCGCGGGAAGGTGCACAGGTGCATCTCGCCGGTCGCACCGCCGCGCGCCTCGCCGCGGTCGCCGACGACATCCGCGCCGCCGGCGGAGCGGCCGAGACCGCCGTCGTCGACGCGCTCGACGAGAGCGCCGTCGACCGGCACGCCGCCACGGTCGCGGCGGACGCAGGCGCGATCGACATCTCCTTCAACCTGATCGCGTGCGGTGAGGTCCAGGGCACTCCGCTGCTCGACATGTCGCTCGCGGACTTCGAACGGCCCATCGTCAACCGGATACGAACGCACTTCCTCACCGCGCGAGCGGCCGCGCGCCACATGGTCGCGCAGGGCGCGGGCGTGATCCTCACGTTCGGCGGCCGCGGGTTGCGCGACCCCATACGCGACTACTACAGCGGCGGCTACCAGGTGTACCTCGGCGGCACGCAGGTGGGTTTCGGAGCCATCGACGTCTTGCGCCGGCAACTCGCATGCGAGCTCGGTCCACGCGGCGTCCGGGTCGTGACACTGGAGAGCGGAGGCGTACCGGAGACGATCGCCGACGAGGGCTTCCGCCGGATCCTCACCGAGAGCTTCGCCGGTTCCAGCATGCTGAAGCATGCGGAGACGTTGGACGACGTCGGCAACGTCGCCGCGTTTGCCGCATCCGACCTTGCACGCAGCATGACGGCGACGTCGTTCAACATCACCTACGGCCGAGCAGTCGACGCATAGGCGCCAACCACGCGGTGGGGGGCTCAGGACGTGCCGATGCTGAAACCGCCGAGCGAGATCTTGTTGCCGCCGTTGCCGGCGTCGGAATCGTGCGGGAGGTGCTGCGCGATCGCCGCGGCGAGGTTCGCGAGCGGCAGCGTCTGCAGGAAGACCTTGCCCGGTCCCGTCAGCTTGGCGAGGAACAAGGTGTCCGCGCCGAACAACATGTTCTTGATCCCTTTGATCCGTTCGATCTCGAACGACACGGTGGCGTCGAACAGCCCGACATGACCCGGATGCACCCTCAGCACCTCACCGGCGGGGAGGTCGTACTCGACGACTTCACCGTCGAGCTCAATCCACGCCGGGCCCGTTCCGGACACGCGCTGGAGGATGAAGCCTTCACCGCCGAAGAACCCCGCGCTCAGCTTCTGCTGGAAGCCAATCTCGAGTGTGACCTCGGGGACCCCGCACAGGTACCCGTGACGGTGCACCATGTACTGACGGGTTCCGTCGAGATCGAGCGGTTTGATGTGACCGGGGACCTTGGTGGCGAACGCCACGAGGCCGGCGCCGCCGGCCGCGGTGTACTCGGTCATGAACATCGTCCCGCCGGAGACGGCGCGCTTCACCGCACCGAACATGCCCTTCGCGCCGGCTTTGCCCGCGGCCGCCGTGTGCAGGTCGATGGCGCTGGTCATCCACGAGAGCTCGCCGCCCTCGGCAACGACCGATTCCCCGGGCTGGAGCGTCACTTCGAGCACCGGCATCGTCGTCCCGACGATCTTCGTCTCCACTACGGGCCTCCCGCGAGATTTCCGACCACTACCGCCTCGGCGGCGGATACGGCGGTCATCCTTGTCGGCGCGCAACCTGTTCGCGCGGACCTGCGGTCGGTTCGAGGGACTCAGGGTGTCAGGGAGACCGCGGCTTCCGGAGTCGCGACGCGAAATGTGAAGCTCTCCTCGATATAGAGGTGGACGTTGTCCGCGTCGTGATGCTCGTATCCCACCGAGAGATCCTGCCCGGAGTCGAACAGGAAGTCGCCGCCGCGCAGGCTCAGCACCACCGCGCCACGCACGCCGGGCGACCACACGATCGGCCCACCGAGGATCTCGCGTAAGTGATCGAAAACGACGAGCCCGCCGTGCTCGGTGGTCTCGACGACACCCGTGTACGCCGCGGGACCGAGCGCGAGGCCGTACGGGCCGGCGATGCCGGCGGACAACAGCATCTCGACCGCCTTCGCGACGTGCTTGGGATAGCCGGCGAACTCGCCGCCGGCCGCGATGGGCGCAAGTGTGGCCGCTTCGGTGATGCCGACGATCCCGGCCGCCTTCCATCCGTGGAACACCGCGACGTTCTCGGCTTCGGCAATCTTGCGGGCCGCGGCGTCGGCTTTGCCGAGATCGATGTCGGTCGCGCCGCGGTCGAGGTCGCGCAGCTCGGCGCGTGAGACCGCGAAGTCGCTGCGCAGCTCGGTCAACGGCAACACGCGCCGACCCCGCGCGCGGAGACCTTTGGCCGGCGCGGTGAGGTCGGCTACCCGGCCGAGGTCCACCGACGAGTGTTCCCAACCGTGCGGGCCCGTGAAGTCGACCAGCCGCCGGGCCGCGAGACCGGGTTCGAGCC
>DATJAA010000064.1:0-13708 GCA_035516815.1 Acidimicrobiia bacterium
GGGGTCCCGGCACGGACGAGTGCAGATCGACTTCGCCAACCTCGAGGATCTCGAGCGCATCTATCGAGCCATGAGCCAGGGCCCCACGCGGACTGGAAGCTAGAGCTCGTCTCCGTGCGGCTCTTCGACCCCGCGACGTAAACCCTCGACCACTGCTCGCGAGATCTCGGGAACCTTGCTCGTGAGCATCGCCCGGGTTTCGCGGTCGTCCGAGCCCACGAGCTCACACACCACGGCGGGCATGCGCGTCTCCCGCAGGAAGCGGTAGGTGCGCCCGACCGGGTCGTCGACCTTCGTGAGAACCGTGCGCAGTGATTCGGTCAATCCGATGGCGAGGCAGAGGCCGCCCTCGGAACGGAAGGTGCCGCTCGCGAAGTAGGCACAGCGGGCGCCGGGATCGCCGCTGTTCGTGAGCGCGAGGAACACGTCTGCTTCGAAGCGGTTCGCCTCGGCCGTCAAGATCCCGGGATCGCTTCCCGACGAGTCGGCGACGGCATTGGCGCCGACGAAGCGGAGCGCTTTGGTGACAGAGGTCGCGAGCACGGCCATTGCGGGCTCGGCCGCGATGAAGACTCGCAACTCGTCCAGATGACGAGGTGATCGCAACGACTCCCGCTCGCGCACACTCGCGACCGACCCGGCGGCCAGACTGCTCACCCGCTTGATCGCTTCCAGCGTCGAGGGCCCGCACACACCGTCGGCGCTCGTTCCGGTATTGCGCTGGAACTGGCGAAGCGCCGTATCGGTTTCCCGCCCGAGGATCCCGTCCTCCCGGCCGGCGTCGAACCCGAGCACGTTCAATCGGTGCTGCAGTTCGGCGACGTCGTCGCCCCGCAACATCGGGTGCGCGAGATACAACAGCCGGTCGCCGAGGCTGAAGCCGCTCTCGACCAACGCCCCCCAGGTCTCCGGTCCGCAGATGCCGTCGACGCGTAGCCCCCGGGCCTCTTGAAAGGCGCGGACGGCGCGCTCGAGGCCCTCGTCGAACACGTCGCCGGCGGCCTCGCACGCACCGGCCGACACGAGACGCGCGCTCAAGTCGCGGACCGCGTTCCCCCGATCACCGCGCCGGAGCAGCATCCGTGCGGTCAATCGATGAACTCGGAGAGCTCCTCGAGCAGTTGCGGCTTGCCCTTGGCACCGACGAGCCGCTTCTTCACCTCGCCGTCGGCGATGACGAGCAGCGTCGGGATGCTCATGACCTCGTAGCGCCGCGCGACATTCGGGTTGTCGTCGACGTTGAGCTTCGCGATCCGGATGCGACCCGCATGCTCCTTGGCGATGTCCTCGAGGACAGGCGAGATCATCTTGCACGGCCCGCACCACTCGGCCCAGAAGTCGACGAGCAGCGGCGTGTCGGCGGCGCCCACGCTTTCGTCGAAGGTGGCGTCGGTGAGCGTCAGAATATCGTCAGACACGATGGAAACCTTTCTCTACCCGACGGCGGTTGGGGCGTCGTCGAGGGTTTCGAGGTAGCGCTCGGCTTCGAGCGCAGCCATACATCCGGATCCGGCGGCCGTGATGGCCTGCCGGTACACGTGATCCTGCACGTCACCGGCCGCGAACACGCCCGGAATGGACGTGAGCGTGGATCCGCCGCGTGTGATGACGTACCCGCCGTCGTCGAGGTCGAGCTGCCCGGCGAACAACGATGTGTTCGGGTCGTGGCCGATCGCGACGAACAGCCCCGACACGCTGATGGAGCTGTCCGCGCCGGTCTCGACATCGCGTAGCCGAACGGCCTCGACGCGCCCGTCACCGACGACGTCGGTGACGACGCTGTTCCAACGGAACTCGATCTTGGGGTTCGCGAATGCGCGGTCTTGCATGATCTTCGACGCGCGCAGCTCCTTACGGCGGTGTACCAGCGTCACCTTGTCCGCGAAGCGAGTGAGGAAGTTGGCCTCCTCGAGTGCCGAGTCGCCGCCGCCGACGACGACGATCTCGTGGCCGCGGAAGAAGAACCCGTCGCACGTCGCGCACGTCGAGACGCCGTGACCGAGCAGTGCTTGTTCGTTCGGCAAGCCGAGCATGCGTGCCTGCGCGCCGGTGGAGATGATCACGGCGCGGGCGAACTCGTCGTGCCCGCCGACACGCACGCGCATCGGAGTCGTGTTCAGGTCGACCTCGTCGACGTCGGCGGTCACGAACTCGGCGCCGAACCGCTCAGCCTGCTCACGGAACTTTGCCATCAGGTCGGGGCCGATGATGCCCTCCGGGAAGCCCGGATAGTTCTCCACGTCGGTGGTCAGCATGAGCTGGCCACCGGCTCGCAGGCCCTCGATGACGAGAGGAGCGAGGTTCGCGCGAGCCGTGTAGATCGCAGCCGTGAGCCCGGCCGGACCCGATCCGATGATGATGACGTCCCGCGCGCTCATGGGTGTCGTTTCTGCTCGTGATCCGTTAGCTCGGTCAGGGGTTGCGCTTGGTCCAGCAGAACGCTCCCGCGATCAGGAAGATTCCGCCGAGCGTGAGCCAAGCAGCCCAGGCGTGGCCCTGGTACAGCAGGACGAGCCCGCGGAAGGCCCCGATGATCAACAGGATGACCGCGGGAATGGCGATCAGCGCCGCGAGTACCCCGTAGACCACGGCGCGGGTCGCAACGCGGGCCGGCTCGACCGTTCGGTCGCGTACCGTCCCAACCGTGCGCTCTATGACGTCGGTCGCCTCGGTCGTCCAGTCGGCCACTCTCGAGTCCCTGCCACTTCTCGGCGGTCATTCCGGCCCGGGCAGCGTACATGCCTCGATCCGGCGATCGCCGAGGCCGGCGAAAACTCCGATCAACCGATCGATTGGACGTTCAACACGCGGCAGGCCCGGTCGACGATCTCGACCGTGCGCGCGCGTGTGCCCTCGAACACGAACACCACGACGGGCTGACCCTGATAGGTCGCGGACGTCGTGAACACCAGGGGATCCCCGGTGGGCGCGCGACTCGGGGCAGAACAGGTGGGCAGCGCCTTTCCGTTGCCCGTGAAGGCCGGAGCGGTCTTCTGGGAAAGGCCGTCCTGGTCGCGGGAGGCGCTGTTCGCGGGGAGCGCCGCCGAGGCGCCGCCGGAGCCGAGCGCGGAGGGCACCCGACCGCTGCTGGTCCCGGAGACGCTGTATTTGTGGGTCGCGGATTCGTCGACCGCCGCGAGCGCGAGCAGGCGCAAGCTCGTGAAGGTCCCGAGCCTGGCCTCCGGGGCAGGAGCGTTCGGTGGGACGACGAGCGACGATCCGGTCGCAGCCGGGTGTGCCGCCGTCCGGCGGGGCGACTCGGGCGCGCTCGCAGCCACGGTGTGGTTGCCGTGACCGCTCAAGCTCGCGGCGATCGCCACGGCAACGACGGCGGCGGCCGCGATCCCGATGGCTCCTGTGAACACACGGTTGCGCCGCCGAGCGCGGGCCTTGCGCCGTGCGGTCTGTTCGGCTTCGGCGGCGCGTACTGCCTTGGCGCGTATGCGCGCGGAGACGAGGTCGTCGAAGTCGGGCGTCTCTGCGAGGACATCGCGCGCGGCCGCGAGCGCGGCGCGGCGTTCGGCTGCGCCCGGCGTCGCTCGTATGCGAGCGACGAGCGTCTCGGTGGGTACGTGCCGCTCCCGCGCGACCGCGTCGAGCTCGCTGTCGAGCTCCGCGGACAGCAGCTCGTCGAGCTCCTCGGGTTCCAGGGGCGGTGCAGTGTCGTTCATGATCTCAAGGCGTTTGATGCTCGGAGGAGGTCTCCCGGTTCCCGAGGAGATCGGCAAGTGCGGCCCGGCCGCGGGAAATGCGCGATCGGACGGTTCCGGCCGGTATGCCGAGCACGTCGGCGATCTCGGCGTAGTCCATGCCGACGAGATCGCGGAGTGCGACCGCGGCCCGGTATTCGGGCGGGAGTTGTTCGAGCGCCGCGTCGACGTCGAGGCGGTCTGCGACGCCGGTATCGAGCGAGGCCCGGTCGGGCGCCCGCGCCGATTCCGCGACGTCGTCGGTCGGCACCGGTCGCCGGTTGCGGCGCCTCGCCTCGTCCAGCGCCGCGTTGGTCGCGACTCGGTATGCCCATGTCGAGAACTTGGATCGCCCGTCGAAGGTCCCGATCTTGCGCGCGATCGCGAGAAGCGCCTCCTGGGTCGCGTCGAGCGCGTCGTCGGCGTTGCCGAGAACGCGCCGGCAGACGCCATGTACGAGAGCCATGTGGTTGCCGAGCACCTGGTCGAGGGCAGCCGTGTCACCCGCGGCGGCACGCCGCGCGAGCGCTGTGTCGTGATCAGGATCAGCGTCGGGCACTGACGAGGATCACTCGACCCAGGCGATTCCCATGACCCGCGGGCCGGTGTGCACGCCGATCACGGGACCGATCGTTCCGACCGTCACCTCGGCGTCCGGCACCAACGGCTCGAGCATCGCGAGGAATTCGTCGAGATCCGGCGCGTTCCCGTGGAGCACGCTGATGCTCTCGACCTTGCCGCGGGGAATCTGGTCGACGAGGAAGCGCAACGCCTTCGAGCGGGTACGAACCCGGCCCGCCGGTTCGACTGCGCCGTCGATGACCTCGATGATCGGTTTGATCGAGAGCATCGAGCCGAGCATTGCCTGCGCGCCGCCGATGCGGCCGCCTTTTCGCAGGTATTCGAGTGTGTCGAGCGTCGCGAAGACGCGCTCTCGCGCGCGGCGTGACTCGACCTCGGCGACGATTTCCTCGAGCGAGGCACCGGACCGGGCTTGCCGCGCCGCGTGCACGACCAGATTGCCGATCCCCATCGAGGCGCTCATCGAGTCGATGATCTCGATCGGTGTCCGACCGTCGAGTGCTTTGGCCGCGACGAGCGCGGACTGCATGGTGGCCGAGAGGCGCGCCGACAGGTTGATGCAGACGATGCCGTCGGCGCCGTCGTCGCTCAAGCGACGAAAGGTCTCCTCGAAGGCTCCGACGGAGGGCGCAGCCGTTTCGGGGAGTACCGACGAGGCCTCCAACTCCCGCCAGAACGCGTCGACGCTCAGCTCCTTGCGGTCCACGTACTCGCGATTGCCGAAGCGAATCGTGAGCGGGACCACCTCGATGCCGAGCTCCTCGCAGATCGATTCCGGAAGATCGCACGCACTGTCGGTCACGATGCGAACTGGCATGCGTCCTCCTCGATTTCTGTATCCGCCCGGCCGGGCCAGGGTTCCGATCCCTCCGCCGGCCCCATGGTTACACGTCGGAGGGTGCTTTGCCGCGCCGTCTGAGCAACCCGACGAGTGCGCCCAGCTCGTCGGAGCGCAGGACCAGGAGGCCGGCGACGTACGTGACCAGGCCGGCGGCACCCGCGACCACCGTCGCGGTCAACGCAGTGCTGGGCGAGGAGTGGCCGATGGCAGCGGCGATCGGCGCGGCGACGAGGGCCGCGGCCAAGGCGGCGATGCCCGCTCGGAGCGCCGATCGGCCCGCCGTCGCGTCGGGCACACCACCGATCCGTCGCCGCAGCACGACGAGCGCGCCGACTGCGGCTACGAAATAGGCGCCACTCCACGCCAGCGCGAGGCCCTGCACACCGAGACGCGGGAACAACGCGAGCGCGAGGAGGATGTTCAGCGCGTTCTCGATCGCGTTGAGGAAGAAAGGCGTCCGGGTGTCCTGCAGGGCATAGAAGGCGCGCATCACGTATAGGTAGACCGAGAACGGAACGAGGCTGAGCGCGAACGCCTGCAGTGTGTCCGCGGTGATCATCGCGTCATGGGCGGTGAACTGGCGCCGAACGATCACCGCCAGCATCGGCTGGGCCAGAACGGCGAAGAGCACCGATGCCGGAAGAACGAGCACGACGATGTACCGGAGTCCGAGCCCGAACTCGCGGCGCAGGCCGGCGGCGTCGCCGAGCCGCGCCCGCCGCGCCAGGTTCGGCATCATGGTCGTCATGATCGATACGGCCAAGAGGCCGTGCGGTACGACGTAGAACGTGAACGCGTACACGTACGCGGAAACGTTGCCCGACGAGTTGTTCGCGAGCACGAGGACGAACAGCTGCGCGAGCTGGTTCGTGACCACGTAGCCGGCCGTCCATCCCGAGAGCCGGACGATCGTGCGGATCGCGGGGTCGCGCCAGGCGGGGACGAACCGGAGGTGCACCCGCGCCCGGGCGAGGGCCGGCATCAGCGCGAGCGACATGACGACGATGCCCGCCGTGGTCCCGATGCCGAGCAGCAACAGGAGGCCGACGTCGTCGCGCACACGTGTGACGTCCGCGATCGAGCTGTGGCGACTCGCAGTCTCGGACGCGAACACGAGGAGGACGACGATGACGACGACGTTGTTCAACACGGGCGCGAAGGCCGCGGCGACGAAGCGGTGGCGCGCGTTCAAGAGCGCGGTCGCGAGGGTCGTGAACCCGTAGAAGACCATCTGCGGCACGAAGCAGAGGATCAGGAACGTCAGGACGTGGAGTTGTGCGCTCCGATCGGGCCCGTTCGCGTGCAGCGCGAACAATCGGGCGATCCACGGCGACAAGAGCATCGTCACCGCGGTGAAGATCGCGAGCGCGGTCATGGTCACGGTGAACACGGCAGAGATAGAGCGGTCGGCGCGGCGTTCCAGCAGGTCGACGAAGACCGGAACCAGCGTCGCCGCGAGGACGCCGCCGACGAGCAGCTCGTACACGATGTTCGGCGTGGTGTTGGCGAGGTTGTACGTGTCGGCGAGCGACGCTTGTCCGATGACGGCGGCCAGCACCACCACGCGCAACAAGCCGGTCAGGCGCGAAAGCAGTGTCCCCGCCGCGACGGCGGCGCTCGAGCGCGCGAGGCCGGCACGATCGCGGCCCTGATCGTCGACGGTCGCGCTCACCGGTTCAGCATGCGCCTACGCGGACGGAGCCGGGGCGGGTTGCGAGGTGCTGATCCGGCGGTTGCGGCGCGTGCGCCGGAAGTGGTTCGCCCACCACCCGGCGAGGAACACCAGCGCGGCGATGGTGACGCCGACGGCCCAGCCGCCGAAGACGGCCGACCGGACCGACACGGTCACCGGCGAACCGAATGCGAGACGCCCGTCGGGCGAGGTCACGCTGATCGTCATCGGGAACGTTCCCGAGGCGCGGGCTTCCACGTCGAAGCGGATCGTGTTGCTGCCCGGTTTCAACGTGACGATCTGGTCCGCGCCACCGGGGAAGAGCAGCTTCGCGCTGTCGAGGTGAACGAGCACCTTCACGTCGCGCGCGGGCTTGAGGTCGTTTTCGAACGTCAGGGGGACCGCGGCCTTGCGGGAGGTCAGTGTGATGCGTTTTTCGTCCGCGGTGACGCTCGACGTGTACGCGTGGATGGCTGCGTCGATCCTGGCGAGCGAGTCGTGCGCTCGCTCGGGCGAGATCGTCGTCGAAAGGGCGGTGAGGAGCGCGGTTTCGCCTTCTACGACGACGGCGTCTCGCGTCCCGACCACGTTGCGGTACGCGGAGAGCTCGTCGGCCGTGTTCTGGTACTCCACGGGATCCACCGGCGTGGCGGGCGGCGTCGCGGGCACGAGCCGCCGTTGCACGTCGGCGCCGAGGTTCTGTTCGGTCACGATCGTGGAGAAGAGGTCGTCGAGCGTCGCAGATTGCACGAGCGGGAGTGTCCGCAGCGCGCCGATCACGGTGAGCATCGTCGCAACGTCCGGTACCCAGCGCGCCGGGGGCGCGATGACGATCCCTCGCGGGATGGAAGGCGTTTCGTACGCGACTTCGGCCAGTGCCGCGATCACGCGTTCGGCTCGAAGCGCGCTCGGATCGTTCCCGAGGAGCAGGCTCTCGACGAAGGGAGCCGTCGCCACGCCGCGCGAGTCGCCGCCCGTCGTGTCGAGCACGAAGGCCTCCGCTGGAGAGAACGGGTGCGGCACCGGGATGAGCGCGGGATCACGCACGGCGACCCGGTCGATGAGCATCTGGCGGAGCTCGTTCACCACGGCGTCGCTCGTGGGGACCGGATCGATGAAGTCCGATTGCGCCGGCGCCGGCGGGCTCGCGCCGAGCGCCGCCCGTAGTGCGGCAGATCCCGCCGAGTACTGCTGCGTCAAGAAGTGGCCGAGCCCGGCGGCGATGACCGCGGACGCGTCGATGGGCACGTAGGTGCTCGGCAGCAGTTCCGTCGAGGAACGCAGAGCGGCGGCTCGCACGCGATCGAAGTCAGCCGCGGTCCGCGGGCTCTTGAGCCCGAGCCGCCGCCATGCGGTAGCCGTCTCGGGACCGAGCACGAGGGAGAGGTGGAAGCCGGCGGTGTGCCCGAGGACCACGGCGACCTTGTCGAGCCGGCCTCCGGGCTTCATCTCCGCGGCGACCTTCGGGTCGTCGGAGCCGTCGGGCAGCACGATGGGATCGCTCACGGCGGACAGGATGAGCGACACCGACAGTCTCTTGTCGATCGGCTGGCCGGAGTGGGTGTCGACCACGACCAACCAGGTCACGAACGACTGGGTCGCGGTGCCGGTGTTCACGAGCTGGACCTCGACCGGGTAGACGCCCGGCTGGGTGACGCCGATCGTCGGCCGGACGCCCGAACCCGACAGCCCGAAGACGACCGCGAGATTCCCCGCGCCGTCCCGCGGCAGTGTCGAGACGCGGATCTGGTCCGGGACGGACAACGTGCCGCCCAAGCTGGTGCCGGCGATCACGTCGTCGAACCCGCTGCGGGAGGTCGTCGACTGATGGACCTGGATCAGGATCGCCGCGTTCGGGCTCGCCGTGAGCGCGGGATCGTCGACGCGCAGCTTCATCATGAACGTCTCCCGCAGGCCGACCCACGTGCTCTGGCTGACGAGACTCAGGCCGACCGGCAAGGGCGCGGAGCTCGGCACGGATGTAGTGACCTCTTGGGCGTGAGCGCCGGTCGCCCCCGCGAGGACGAACGCGGTAGCGGCGAGCACGGGACCCAAGCGCCGTGCGAGCCCGGATCCGAACGTCACAACGCGCGGCCCAACACGTGCAATCCGACCGGGAGCCGAGTGAAGCCCGCGCGGAGGTACAGGGCGAGCGCGCCCTGATTGTTCTCCTGGGTGTTGACGTATGCGCGCTTGGCTCCGTGCGTGCGCAGCCAGCGCAAGCCGTCGGTGAGGAGCGCGTGGCCCGCGCCGCGTCGCTGTTCGGCGGGTGATACCGCGAGCCGTTGTACGTAGCCCGCCGTTGCCGCGCGCCCGAACAGGCCGTAGCCGTACGGATCACCGTCGGGCGGCGTCACCCGCAGGTGCGACCGTGGTGTCGCGCGGGTCGCCTCGCGCAGCGCGAGCGCGTCGAACTGCCAGAACTCCTCGAACGCGGCCGCGTCCGCGGCCAGGATCGCGTGGCGGTCGGAGCGCGTGGACCGGCGCGTGATCCCGCTCGGCGCGTGGAGCCGCTCGAGATCATGGGCCAAGAGGTGTAGACGGCCCTTCACCGCGAAGCCGACGTCGACGAGCGGCAGGCTCGCGGCGGGGCCGAGCGCGTTGGTCACGACCTCGCGGTAGCCGTCGTCGTGCAGCCGCTCGAGGAGCTCGGTGAGCACATCGGGCGGGGGCGCGTCGGAGCCGTGGAGCGCGAGGGACGCGACGTCGGGGCGCCCGTGCCACGCCGCGACCCGGGCGACGCCCCCGCGAAATCGGTACGACTGCGCCCTGTGCGCCTTCACCGGCGGCGAGCGTAGCGACGGGGAGCCACCGGAGCCGGTCCCGTGGTCGCGTTCGTTAGCCTCGCAGCGTGCTCCTGGTCGCGATCGATCCCCGCTTCGAGGATCACGATGCGGGCCGGGGCCATCCCGAGCGTCCGGCGCGGCTGCGTTCCGTCCTCGAGGGCCTCGACGCCGGATCCCCGCGCGATGCCCGCCGGACGCTGGAGCCGAGGCGCGCGACGCGAACCGACCTCGAGCGCGTGCACACGGCCGAGTATCTCGAGCGGCTCGAGCGCTTCTGCGCGTCGGGCGGTGGTCGCCTCGACGCCGACACGGGCGCATCGGCCGCGTCTTGGGAGGCCGCGCTGCTCGCCGCCGGGAGCGGGCTCGAGGCGGTTGATGCGCTCGATCGCGGCGACGGCGACTTCGCGTTCTGCGCTGTCCGCCCGCCGGGCCATCACGCGGTCGCGGACCATGCGATGGGGTTTTGTCTGCTCAACAATGTCGCGGTCACGGCGGCCGCCCTCCGTGACCGCGGAGAACGCGTGCTCGTCGTCGACTGGGACGCGCACCACGGCAACGGCACCCAGGACATCTTCTACGCGGACGGCGCGGTGATGTACGTGTCGATGCACGAATGGCCCCTCTACCCGGGCACCGGCCGGCTCGACGACGCCGGGAAGGGTGCGGGCGCCGGCACCACGGTCAACTTTCCCCTGCCCGCGGGCGCGACCGGCGACGTGTACCTCGACGCGGTCGACACTGTCGTCGAGCCTCTGGTCGAGCGGTTCGCCCCTACGTGGGTCCTCGTCTCGGCGGGCTTCGACGCGCATCGCGCCGATCCGCTCACCGGGCTCGGCCTCGCGGCGGGCGACTACGCCGACCTCACCGCGCGCGTTATGGCGCTCACACCGGCCCGGCGGCTGGTCGTGTTCCTCGAGGGCGGCTACGACCTCGACGCGCTGCGCGACTCCACTGCCGCGACAGTTTCGACCTTGCTCGGCCGGCCGGAGCGGGTCGAGCCGGCCACCGCCAACGGGCCGGGTCGCGCCGTGGTGCACGCGGCCCGAGATCTTCACGACGTCTGAGCGTGGGGCCGGGCGATCGTCGCCCGAAATTGCCCGACCTGCGCCAAATCCTTCCGCGGTCTGCTCCAGAGCGGCGCCCGTCTTGCCGATCGATCACAGGTAAGGACGAGACCACGGTGCCGCCCGCGCGTCTGGAGCGTGCCGGTCGCCGTCGGCCGCGAGAGGATGGTCAGCCCCGGTGTTGGATCTCGATCAGCTACTCCGCAATGCCGTCGAGCGCGGTGCGTCCGACGTGCACATCAAGGTCGGTTCGCCGCCCTTCATCAGGATCGACGGCCGGCTCGACCGGACCGACCTCGCACCGGTGTCTCCGGTCGAGACGGAGCGCATCGCGTTCGCGATCATGCCGAAGCAGCGCGCTGAGGAGTTCATAGGGAGCTCGGAGGCGGACTTCGCGTACTCGGTATCTGGTCTCGGTCGGTTCCGCGTGAACGTCATGCGTCAGCGAGGCTCGGTCGGCCTCGTTCTCCGGCGCGTCCAGAGCGACATCCCGACTTTCGAGGCACTCGGCCTGCCACCCGTGATCCGCAAGCTCACGGATCACCAGCGCGGCCTGATCCTCGTCACGGGTCCGACCGGTTCGGGCAAGACGACGACGCTCGGATCGATGATCGACTTCATCAACGACACCTACAACCGGCACATCGTCACCATCGAGGACCCGATCGAGATCCTCCACGCCGACAAGTGCTCGATCGTCAACCAGCGTGAGGTCGGCACCGACACCGCCGACTTCCACTCCGCGCTCAAGCGGGTGCTGCGCCAGGACCCCGACGTGATCCTCGTCGGCGAGGTCCGTGACGTCGAGACGGTGAAGACGGCGCTCACCGCAGCCGAGACCGGTCACCTCGTGTTCTCGACGCTCCACACGATCAGTGCGACCGATTCGATCAACCGGATCATCGACTTCTTCCCGCCGCACGAGCAGCGCCAGGTCCGGATGTCGCTCGCGTCCTCGCTTCGCGGCATCGTGAGCCAGCGTCTCGTCGAGCGGAGGCTGGGCGGTCGCGCGCCCGCGGTGGAGGTGCTCGTGTCGACCGGGCGCGTGTTCGACAAGATCGTGAATCCCGACGAGACCCACGAGATCGAACAGATCATCGCCGAAGGCGAGTACTACGGGATGCAGACCTTCGATCAGAGCCTGCTCGCGTTGTACAAGAGCGGGACCATCGACTTGCGCGAAGCGATCGCCGCCTCGACCACCCCACACGACCTCCGGCTCATGATCGAGCAGCACACGATGGAGATGGCGGCCGAGCAGGCTGCGGCCGGGCAGTAGTCCCGCGACGGCCGGCGCAGTCCGGCCCCAGCACCGCCTCGCGCCACAATGGGCGGCTGTGACCGCCGTTCCCGCCCGTCTCGAGCGCTTCTTCGTGCCGGATTCGCCGACGCAGCAGCTCGCGGCGCGGCTGCATGCGGGCGGGTATCGCGCTTATCTCGTGGGCGGCAGCGTGCGCGACGCGTTGCTCGACCGCGACATCGTCGACGTGGACGTCACCACGGATGCCCGCCCCGACGCGGTCGAGGCGATCGTGCGGCCGTGGGCCGACGCCGTGTGGCTGCAAGGGCAGCGCTTCGGGACCATCGGGTGCGAGAAGGACAGCGAGCGCTTCGAGATCACGACCTTCCGGGCCGACGTCTACCGCCCCGAGAGCCGCAAGCCCGACGTCACGTTCTCCGACGACATCGAGACCGACCTTTCCCGGCGCGACTTCACCATCAATGCCATGGCGATCGAGCTCGGCGCCGAAGGGGGCGAAGACCCGGTGCTCGTCGACCCCTTCGGCGGTCTCGCCGACCTTGCCTCCCGCCGGCTCCGGACACCGCTCGCGGCCGAGGTGTCGTTCGAGGACGATCCGCTGCGGATGTTGCGGGCCGCGCGATTCGTGACGACGCTCGGATTCGAGCCCGATGCCGACTTGATGAGTGCCATCGGTCAGATGCACGAACGCCTGAAGATCGTCAGCGCGGAGAGGATCCGCGACGAGCTCTCGAAGCTGATCGTCGCCGACGATCCGTCGCCCGGGTTGTGGCTCGCGGCGCGTACCGGCCTCGCCGACGAGTTCCTACCCGAGCTCAACGCCATGCGGCTCGAACAGGACCCGATCCACCGTCACAAGGACGTCCTCGCGCACACGATCGCGGTCGTCGCGAAGACATCGCCACGGTTGCGGATCCGGCTCTCGGCGCTGCTCCACGACGTGGGAAAGCCCCGTACTCGCGACTACGGGCCGCAGGGCGTCACGTTCCACCACCATGAGGTCGTCGGGGCGCGGATGGCGCGAGACCGAATGCTCGCGCTGCGCTATCCGAACGAGCTCGTCGACGACGTGAGCCGCCTCGTCGAATTGCATCTGCGCTTCCACACCTATCGCATGGGCTGGACCGACAGCGCGGTGCGCCGCTACGTGCGCGACGCGGGCCCGCTGCTCGACGACCTGAACGAGCTGACGCGATGCGACTGCACCACGCGGGACGCGCGCAAGGCCGCGGCCTTGGGACATCGCATGGACGAGCTCGAAGCCCGCATCGCCGAGCTGCAGGCCCGCGAAGAGCTCGCGAAGATCCGCCCCGCGCTCGACGGAAACCAGGTCATGCAGTTCCTCGGAGTCGCGCCCGGGCGTGTGGTCGGCGATGCGCTCGAGTTCCTGCTCGAGCTCCGGTTGGAGGACGGGCCGATGAGCGAAGCCGAGGCCTACACACGGCTCGCGGCCTGGGCACGCGAGCGCGGGGTCGAGCCGGTCTCCTAGACGCCCTCTTTCCGGGCGCGCCACGCGATGATCCGCGGGACCTCCGGACCCGGATCGCTCGAGCCGGCCGGCTCGGGCTCGAGTAGCAGGTCGACGCGGTAGCCCGCCCGGTGCAGTGACGCGAACACGTCTGCAATCGTGCGGGGCCACACGCGGATGCGTTCGTCGTCGAACATGATCTCGACCGGGGCGTCGTCGAAGTACGACCGCCGGACTTCCAGGGTCCCCAGCGGAAGCGCGCCCGGTGCCGCACCTTCGCGCCCGATCGCCAGTGCCATCGGATGGTCGTAGGAGAACACGAACGGCGCACCCGGTGCGAGCACG
>DATJAA010000065.1:0-11743 GCA_035516815.1 Acidimicrobiia bacterium
TCATGAATGAAGCTGCGTACAACGCGGCGAAGTACGCGGTGTGCGGCTTCGCGGAAGCGATGCTGCTCGACCTCGCGGGTACCGGCGTGGACGTGAAGCTCGTGTTGCCCGGACCCATCGAGACCGAGATATGGGACCAGCCCGGCAACGTCCCCGCGCTCATCGACGTCGAGAAGGTTCCCGCGGCCATGTGCGCGGCAGGCATCGCCGACGCGATCGAGAGCGACGGCTTCGAGTACTACGTGCCGCCCCTTTTCCCGGGCGGCATCGACGCCAAGCAAATCGTCGTCGGCAAGGCCCAGAACTGCGACCAGTACCTGCGCGGGATGGCCCAGTTCGCCCAAGCCCTCCGCGAACAGGCTGCATCGTGATCGAGGTGCGCGACAACAAGCAACGGATGCGCTACGAGATCGTGGCCGATGGCAACGTCGCCGGCTTCGCGCAGTACAACATGCGCGGGGGCCGACTCATCTTCGTGCACACGGAGATCGATGACGCGTACAGCGGCCGCGGCCTGGCGACCGAGCTCGTCACGAGCGCGCTCGACGATGTGCGGGCGCGGGGGTTGTGCATCGTTCCGATATGCCCGTTCGTCGAGCGGTTCATCGAACGCCATCACGAGTACGACGCCCTCGTCGATCACGAGATGTTCGACGCTCTGAACAAGGAGCCGACATAGCCGTTCGCGGCTACCCGAAGGGGAACCAACGCGGTAAGCGCAGGACGCCGAGGTCGCCGGTAGCTGTGATGCCGCCGCCGCTCGGCTCGCGGCCGTAGAGCCACGCGGCGACGTCGCACCCCCAGCCGACGGCCTCGCCGTCGACCGAGCGTCCGTCGTCCTCGACGACGTTGACGTCGGTGCCGCGCAGCTCGACGCGCCACGCGCGTTGGTGATCGGTGCTCACGACCCGGTAGTCGACATCGACCCGCGGCCGGTTCGCGGCGGCGCGTTGCGGCAATCCGGCCAAGACCTCCGCCAGCGCGTCGGCGACGAAGCCGACCGGCCAGTCGGAAGGCTCGTAACCGAGATCGAGGTCGACGTGATGCACCTCGACCTCGCGGCGGCGGACCCACACGAAGTCGCGCATCGAGCGTGTCACCGATGCGCGGCCCGTCCGTTCCCAAGCGTCGGCAGGAAGCGCGCGCCAGGCATCGGCGAGCGAGTCGTGCGCGGCGCGCAGATCGGCGCGTAGCGTCGCCGCGCCCGCGCCGCGCCCGGCCGCGATGCCCGCGGCGCGCGCCTCGGCACTGGGGTACATCTGGCCGACCTCACCCCGGATCGCGGCCTCCACCATCGAACGCATGCCGTCGGCGTTGCGGGCAAGATGCGTCACCACCTCGGCCCGGGTCCAGCCCGGCAACCGCGACGGTTCCGCGGCCTGCGCATCGGTGAGATCGTCGAGCGAGAGGAGGACCTGCCGCGTGGCCGCGCAGACCACATCGACATCCGCCAGGGGTCGCTGCACAACAGAAGCGTAGGGTGTCGGCCGATGTCCGACCGCCTGTACTTCCGGCAACTGCTTGCCGGACGCGATTTCGCCCGCGACGACCAGATCGCCCGGCAGATGGTGAACTTCGTCTATCTGATCGGCGACCGCGAGACGGGCGAAGCCGTCGCGGTCGACCCCGCGTACGGGCCGGGCGAGCTCGTCGATCTCCTCGCCGCCGACGGCATGCGCCTGTGCGGCGCGCTCGTGACGCACTACCACCCCGACCATGTCGGCGGCGATCTCGGGGGTTGGTCGATCGCCGGGATCGCCGAGCTGCTCTCGCTGCCCGGCGTCGGCGCCAAGCTCCACGTGCAGTCGGAGGAAGCATGGGGCGTGAAGCGCGTCACCGGCTGCTCCGACTCCGACCTCGAGCTCCACGCGTCCGGCGACGTCGTCGAAGTCGGCGCGATCCGGATCACGCTGATCCACACGCCCGGGCACACACCGGGGTCGCAGTGCTTCCACGTCGACGGCAAGCTCGTGAGCGGCGACACGCTGTTCCTAGACAGCTGCGGGCGCACGGATCTCCCGGGCGGCGACCCTGAAGCGTTGTACGAGAGCCTCACGCAGAAGCTCGCGACCGTCCCCGACGACACGGTGCTGTATCCCGGGCACATGTATTCCGCCGACCCGAACGCGCCGATGCGCGACGTGCGGCGCACGAACATCGTCTACCGACCGCGCACGCGCGATCAATGGATGATGATGTTCGGAGGCGCGTAGCCCGACGAGTCAGCTCGCGTCGAAGGTCACCGGTAGGGCACGCGGCCCGCGAAACGCGTAACCCTCGACAACTGCAGAGTCGACTCCGGCGGGATCGAGGCGCAAGTTGGGGAGCCGATCGAGGATCTCGATCAAGCCGACGCGCAACTCCAACCGCGCCAGGTGCATGCCGAGGCACTGGTGCGGGCCGGTGCCGAACGCGAGGTGGTGCTGCACGGGCCGGCCCAGCTTCCACTGGTCGGCGTCGTCCCAGCGCGTCTCGTCGCGGTTGGCGGAGCCGGTGAGCACTCCGACCGGCGAGCCCGCCGCGATCGGGCAGCCCGATACCTCGCTGTCAGCCGTGGCAACCCGGCTGACCATCGTGACGGACGTCTCCCAACGCAACGTCTCCTCGATGACCTCCGGGACGAGCTCACGGTCGGCGTACACGCGAGCGAGGTCGTCGGGATGGGTGAGCAGCGCGAGGAGCGCGTTGCCCATGACCCGAAACGTCGTCTCGCCTCCGGCCGGCAGCAGCAGGCGCAAGAAGCCGTAGAGCTTCCCGTCGGTGAGCTGCTCGCCGTCGACCTCGGCGTGCACGAGGTCGGAAAGGAAGTCGCCGGTCGGTTCGGCGCGGCGCGCTTCGACGAGCGGCCGCAGGTACTCGACCATCGCCGCGCTCGCCTTGTGACCGCGCTCGGGTGCGAGCGGACCGGTGTTGATCTCCTCCGCCCATTGCGTGAACTGCTCGGCGTCGTCGAGTGGCACGCCGACGATCCCGCAGATGACCTGCATCGGGTACTTGGTCGTGACCGAGGCAACGAGGTCGGCGCGCCCGAGGGGCGCGATCGCGTCGATCAGCCGGCGGATCGTCGGCCGGACGAGCGTCTCGTCCCAACGCTCGAGCTGCGACGCGCGGAACGCCTTGGCGACCAGATTGCGGTACTTCCTGTGCTCCTCGCCGTCCATACCCACGATGAGCTCGCCCATGAACTGCCCGATGTGCTGCGTGTTGATCGAGGACGCGAAGCCCTTGTCGTCGCGCAGTACCGAGTCGGCGTCCTTGAACCGGGTGATCTGGTAGAAGGTGCCCGGACCCATCGCGTCGGCCTCGGTGGCCATTACGGGGCACTCCGAGCGGCGGACCTCACCCCACATGTCGTAGGGCTGGGCCATCAGCCATTCGATGCTCGGCCCGTCCTGGGTTTCCGCGGCCATGCCTGACACCGTAGTCAGGTTCAAGGTGACCGGAAAGAGAGCCGATCTCCAGCATCGTGGCCAGGAAGGGCAAGCGCGAACGGTTCATCGGTCCCGCGACCGTGGCGAGGCCCGCGCTGATCGGCGCGGGCGCGCTCTACCTCGTCCAGGTCGCGATGAAGGTGTTCCTGCACGCCTGAGGTACCTGACGCCTGAGGTACCTGACGCCTCCGTCAGCGCGGGAAGTACCCTCTGCACATGCCCGCGCACGCAACCGCGGCGAGCCCGTTCGCCGACACCGAGGACCAGGCCGCGCTGCGCCGGCTCGCGCGCGACGTCGCCGACCGCGAGCTCGCGCCAATGGCACGCCACGGCGACGAGACCGAGGAGTTCCCCCAGTGGGCGTGGGACGGTATGCGCAAGGCCGAGCTCTTCGGGATCACGATCGGCGAACGGTGGGGCGGCGCCGGCCTCGGCGACGTCGAAGCCGCGATCGTGCTCGAGGAGCTCGCCCGGGCCGACGTCTCGAGTGCGATCCTCGCCCAGCTCATCTTCAACGGACCGCCGCGCGCGATCGAGCACCTCGGCAACGACGCGATGAAGGACCGCTGGCTCCCGATCGCGGCAACGGGTGAAGGGCTGTTCTGCATAGGGATCAGCGAGACCGAAGCCGGGAGCTCGGTCGGTCACATGCGCGCCCGCCTCACGCCCGACGGTGCGGGCTTCCGCCTGAATGCCTACAAGAACTACGTCACCGGCGGTCACAAAGCCTGCGCCTGTCTGGTCTGGTGCCGGTTCCCCGACAGCGCCGGCACCAAGGGCATCGGCGCGGTCCTCGTCGATCTGGAATCCGCCGGCGTCACCGTCGCGGGAACCCACGTGAAGATGGGGTTGCGCGCCACGAGCGAAGCCGAGCTCGCGTTCGACGACGTACGCATCGAGCCCGACGACGTCCTCTTGTGGGGCGATCCTGCGAACAGCGAGTCGTTCAAGACCTTGATCTCGCACATCAATCACGAGCGCTGCGGCAATGCCGCGATGTGCATCGGCGCCGCGCAGGGCGCGCTCGAGTACGCGGTGGGCTACATGAACGAGCGCAGGCTCGGCGACCGCACCCTCGCCGACCTGCAGGGCCTGCAGTGGAAGATCGCCGACATGGCGACGCAGCTCGAAGGTGCACGGCTCCTCCTGCAACGAGCTGTGCACATGGCCGGCCCGCACGGCACGCCGCCCGCGCTCGAAACGGCGATGGCGAAAACCGCCGCGAACCTCGCGGCCAAGTTCGTGTGCGACGAGGCGATCCAGCTGCTCGGCGGCTACGGCTTTTCGCGCGAATACCCCGTCGAGCGCGTCTATCGCGACATCCGCGGGCTCTGCATCGGCGCGGGCACGGTCGAGATCCAACGGAACTTCGTCGGAACGAGTGTGCTGAAGGGCGCCACGCCGGCCAGCGACGGCTGGAAGTCGCGCCGAGCCTGACGCGCGTGCTCGTCCCCACCTTCACGTCGCCGCTGAACGGGCACTATCGCCGCGCGGGCGGGCCGTGGGATATCCCGTCCCTCGACGCGCTCCTCACCGCGGCGGCCCCGCCGGAGCTCGCCGACCAGGTGGCACGCGTCGCCGGGGGGCTCCGGGCACGCGGCGTCGGGCCGGGCGACGCCGTGGCATGGCAGTCACCCAATCGCGACGAGGTGGGTGTGCTCTATCGCGCGTGCTGGCGCCTCGGTGCCGTGGCCGCGCCGGTGCACCACCTCATGGGAGCGACCGACGTACGAGCCGCGCTCGACGCCGTGCGGCCGAAGTGCATTGTCGACGACGTCGGCGCGCTCCCGGCCGGCGAGCCGGTCGGCGAGACCTGGCCCGACGGGCGCCGGCTCGCCGCGGTGCTCTTCACGTCGGGCTCGAGCGGCACGCCGAAGGGCGTGCTGCACACCCAGGAAACGCTCGCGTACAAGGCTGTCCAGATGCGCGGCGCGCACGGGCTCGGCCCGGCCGACTGTGTCCTGATGCCCGCGCCGGCCGCACACATCTCGGGACTGCTGAACGGCGTCACGCTCCCGGGTGTCGTGCCGTTCCGGACGGTGTTCATGGCACGCTGGGATCCGGAGGATGCGCTCACGCTGATCGAACAGGCCCGCGTGACGTTCATGGTCGGACCGCCGACGTTCTTCGTCTCGATGATGCAGGCGCCGGGCTTCGATCGCGGTCGCGTCGCGTCGCTGCGACTCATCTCGAGCGGTGGCGCCGGTGTCGGCCGCGCGTTCGTCGCCGAGGCGGCCCGCGCTTTCGGGGCCACGGTCAAGCGCACCTACGGATCGACCGAGGTGCCGACCGTCATCACCGACGGCCGCACGATCGGCGAGGTCGAGTTGCGGGCGGGCGACAACGGCGAGCTGCTCGCCCGCGGTCCGGAGGTGTGCGTCGGTTACCTCGACCCGGAGCAGACCTCGGAAGCGTTCACGTCCGACGGCTGGTTCCGCACCGGCGACATCGCCGACATCGACCTCGACGGCGCGATCGAGATCGTCGGCCGGATCAAGGACGTGATCATCCGGGGTGGTGAGAACATCTCGACCGCGGAAGTCGAGCAGGTGCTGGAAGCGCATCCCGACGTCCGCCATGCGGTCGCCGTCGGCGAACCCGACGCGCTCATGGGCGAACGTGTCGTCGCGTTCGTAGAAGGCGCGCCCGGATTCGATCTCGCCGCGTGCCGGCAGTGGTTCGCCGAGCGCGGCGTCGCGCGCTTCAAGACGCCGGAACGGGTCGTCGTGATCGACGCGTTGCCGCTCCTCGCAACCGGCAAGCCCGACCGCGCCGCGCTGCGGGCTCGGGCCTCCGCGGCCGCCGGCGAATAGCTACTCCCAAGCCGACGTGTCGACGCCCATCATCTGGAACCCCTTGATCACCGCCCGCGGATTGAGCGTGCCGGGCTTCCAGTGGAAGTTGTACATGCGTTCGTTGGCGACGTTCTGCACGAACATCTTCGCCTGATCCAGGTTCACGAGGATCCCTCGCGTCGCAGTCTGCTTCTCGTAGCGTTCCGCGTGCTCGGCATCGAGCACGTAGTTCATCGAGTCGCACATGCGGCTCATGTCGACGTTGTTCCAGTCGTACGGCGACAGCGAGATGTGGAGGAACACTCCCGGAGGATTTACCGACTGCAGCTCGAAGTTCCTCGAGATGAGTGTGACCGGTGTGAAACAACATGCGCAGTGCGATTCGAGCCGCACGGTCTTGTCCTTGAACGGCGGCATGTGCGAGAACGCGATCGCCTCGCTCGCGCAGCCGACGAACGAGTGGAACTCGTCGTCGACGAAGGCACGCACCTGCGACGGGAACGACGAGAACGGCGGCGCCTTCAACAGGTTGCAGTTCTGCGTGTCCTCGTTGACGACGACGTCGATGCCGAGCTGCAGCTCCTTGTACGCGGCGATGATCCGGCGCCGGTCGAGTCCGGTGCTCTGGTGCACTTCGAGCAGCGTCGGGCCGCGGCCGTGCTCGCACCAATGGTCGAACACGAACGCTCGCACCTGCTTCGCGTTGTCGGAGAACTCGAACTCGGGAACCTTCTGCGGCATGACCGCACACTAGAAGCCCGGCTGATGTGTGGCCGATCCGCCGCGGGCGTGCGGCGTCTACGCGGGCGCGGGCAACCGCTGGTCGAGCACCACCCGGTTCTCGTCGTCGGTGACCCAGATCCGGCGGGCGTCGGACAATGGGAGAGCAGCCGTCATCAGGAGGTCGCTCGGTTGCGTGGTGCCCTGGAACGTGCCGGCCGCGATGCGGTCGCCGTCCTCGCCGGTGAGCCACACCCAGTAATAGCCGCCCGGGTGCAATCCCGACACGTGGAACGCGACCTGGGTACCGGCGTCACTCGCTCGCAGTGTGGCGTTGGCCGTGAGCCCGGACCGGGTCGTGAACACCACTTTCTGCCCGCCCGGCGGCGAGCCGTTCCCCGGCACGACGAGGACCAGCGCGATGATCGCCGCCGCGACCGCTGTCGCCGTGGCGGCGGCGACCGCGATGCGGCGGCGAGTCCGCGTTCGGCGCGCACTGCGCTCGACGGCAACCCGGCCGAGCACCTGCCGCGCGAGCGCGGGCGACGGGAGCGAGAGCCCTCCGGCGACGTGGGTCGTGTCGGCGAACGGCAGCGCGGCCGCGACCGCGGTGAGCTCGCGGAGCTCGGCCCGGCATTCCGCGCAGCCGTCGATGTGCGCGCGCAAGGCCAGGCTCTCCTCGGGCTCGGCGCGCCCGAGCGCGACCGCGCCGAGCGTGCCGCGGTATTCGCGGCAAGCCTCAGACGTCATCGGACCAACCCAACTCTTCGAGCGCGAGCCGCATCGCCTTCAAGGCGTAGTACACCCGGCTCTTCATCGTGCCGACCGGTACGCCGAGCTCCCTCGCGACGTCGTGATACGGGCGCGATTTGTAGTGCACCTCGACGAGCGCCTCGCGGTGCTCGCCGCTGAGTTTCTGCAATGCCTCTTCGACCTGCCAGGCGACGATGACGCGTTCGACCTCGTCATCGAGGACGATCTCGTTGCTCGTACCGTCGGCGGCGAGCGAGGGCCGGACGGACCGGGCCCGGGAGAGATCGATCACCACGTTGCGTACGATCGCGAACAGCCACGTGCGCAGCGACCCCAATGCGTCGTCGAAACGGTTCGCGGCCTGCCAGGCGCGCACGAACGTCTCCTGCACCGCTTCCTCGGCGAGGCCCCGATCACCGAGCGACCGCAACGCGAAGCGGTAGAGCTCGGGTCCGTGCGCGGCGTAAACCGCCCGCACACCGTCGTCGCTCGTCAGCGGACGAGTCTCGGCCATCGATCGAGGATACGGCGCTCGAGAAACGTTGGTTCATGACTGGTTCATCGAACCGGATCGGGACGGGGGCCGTATCGAGCGTTGTCCTCACCGGCGCCCGCCGGCATCCCGTATCCAGGGGGTCCCATGCGTCTCTCCCACCTTCGTGCACTCGCATTGGCGGGTGTCGCGGCATTCGCCCTCGCCGCGTGCGGGAGCAGTAGCAAGTCGTCGAGCTCGTCGACGGCCACCACGACGGCTCCGCCCGCTACCGCCGCACCGGCCACGACCGCGTCTCCGGCCACGACGGCTGCGCCCGCGGCCACTGCGGCGACGGCGACGACCAGCTTGAAGGTCGCCATGACGAAGCTCGGTACGGTCCTCGTCGACTCGAAGGGCATGACCCTCTACCGCTTCGACGGGGACACGACACCCGGCCAGAGCAACTGTGGCGCTGGACAATGCGCCTCGACCTGGCCGGCTGCAACCGTCACCGGCAAACCCACGGTCGGTCCCGGGATCGACGCGGCGCTCGTGACGACGTTCATGCGCTCCGACGGAATGACCCAGATGCAGATCGCCGGGCACCCGCTGTACACGTTCGCCGGCGACGCCAAGCCGGGCGACACCAACGGCGAAGGCATCATCGACATGTGGTACGCGGCCGGCCCCACCGGCGCAAAGGTCGGCGACAACTCGTAACGCGCCTCCCAGCCGACGGGCAACCCGCCCGCCCGCTCGGCTACGGCCCCCGGCCGTGACCTGCGCCAGGTCACGGCCGGGGGAGCTCACCCGGCCGGGAAGAAGAGCGAAACGATCTGCTCGTCGACCACGGGCACGCCGTCGAGATCGGTCCAGCGGGTCTGGAACCAGGTGACTTCCATTGGCCCGCGCCGCGCCGTGCGAGGGACGGGCTTCGAGGTGCGCAGCCGGCCCTCGAGCACGTCACCGACGGCAACCCACCGGTGGTACGTGAAATGTTGCTCGCCGTGCAGGTACAGCCCCTCACGCGACATCGACTGCGCGCCACCGGCGGCCGCCGCGTACATCGATCCGGTCCCGCTCGCGGGTTGCAGGTCTGGGTACGCGCCGGAGTCGGCCATCGCGAACGTGAACGTCGGCGGCACGGGGATCCGGTCGAACCCGGCCGCGCGCGCCGCCCGGACCGACCGGTAGACGGGGCTCAGATCCTTGACGGCCCGCGCGAACAGCGCGACAGGCGCCTCGTCGACGCGCACGCGCACCGGCGGACCCCATTCGTTCCACTCGACGTCATCCGGCGGCTCGTTCCACGCGCCAGCATCAGACAACGCTCTCACCCGCTTCGACGCGCGGCCGGAGCAACGACGTCAGCCGCGCCCGGTGCATCGACGCGTCGCCGAACTGCAGCTGGTCGAGCTGCGCGCGCTTCAAGAAGAAGTGGAGGTCGTGCTCCCAGGTGAACCCGATCCCGCCGTGCACTTGCAGCGCGGACGCCATCACGCGTTTCGACGCGTCGCTGCACCAGATCTTGGCGGTGGAGGCCGCGACGGAGGCGTCCGCGTCGCGGGCGCCGATGCACCACGCGGCCCAGTACACCGTCGAGCGCATGCCTTCCACGTCGACGAGCATGTCCGCGCACCGGTGCTTCACGGCCTGGAATGACCCGATCGGCCGGCCGAACTGCACACGGTCCTTCGCATACTCGACCGCGAGGTCGAGCGCGTGCGATGCGCCTCCGAGCAGATCCGCGCTCGCGAACGTCGCGCCGCGGTCGAGCAGACGGGCGCGGGCGTCGAGCCCGCCGAGCTGGCGGGCCCGCGCCGGTTCGAACGGGAGCCAGCCCAACTCGCGCGTCAGATCCATCGCGGGCTCTCGGCGCGGACGGGCGACCGGCTCGAACGCGTACACACCGTCGTCCGCGAGCACGACGGCGACGTCAGCCGACGGCGCGTACGCAATCGGGGCGTCCGGACTCCACCCGACGCACGCGATCGCCTCACCGGACGCCAACCGCGCGACCCAGGCGTCGTCGCCGGCCAGGAGGAACGCGTCGAGCGCGAGCACGGTCGGGACGAAGGGCGCGGGCGCCGCGTGCCGGCCGAGCTCCTCGACGAGGACGGCAACCTCGACGGCGCCCAACCCGAGGCCGCCGCGCGACTCCTCCAGCTCGACACCGAGCCAGCCCTGGTCGATCATCGCCCGCCAGAGCTCGGTGTCGAACGGATCCGTCGAGGTGGTGTGGGCGCGCACACGTGCCGGCGACGCGAGGTCGTCGAGCAACTCGCGGGCACCTTCGCGCAGCGCGAGCTGGTCGTTGGTGAGGTCGAAGTCCATGGCGCCGTGAGTCTCGCAGGCCCCGTGACAACTTCGTCAATCTGACGCTCGCGAAGGGCACCGAGGCGCCGATGCCGGAGCGGATCGGTAGATTGCAAGGCGCCCCGGACGAAGGAGCCTCGCATGCCGGAAGCGCCCGCCAAGCTGATATGGAACGGCAAGGAGATCGAGCTTCCCGTGGTGCGCGGCACCGAGGGCGAGTGCGCGATCGACATCTCGAAACTTCGCGCGCAGACGGGCCTCATCACGCTCGACTACGGATATGTGAACACGGGCTCCACCGAGTCGGCGATCACGTTCATCGACGGCGACCTCGGCATCTTGCGGTATCGCGGCTACGACATCGAAGACCTCGCCGAACAGGAACACCCCTCGTTCCTCGAGACTGCGTACCTCGTGATCTACGGCGAGCTGCCAACCGCGGCGGAGCGTGACGAATTCAGCCGACAGATCCGACTGCACACGCTCGTGCACGAGGACGTGAAGCGCTTCTACTACGGCTTCCCGAAGGACGCGCACCCGATGGCGACCCTGGCGTCGGTCGTGAACGCGCTCGCGACCTTCTACCAGGACTCCGAAGACCCGCACGTCCACGACCAGGTGCACCTCTCGATCGTGCGACTGATGGCGAAGCTGCCCACGATCGCGGCGTACTCCTACAAGCAGTCGATCGGCCAGCCCTTCCTCTATCCCGACAACTCGCTCGATCTCATCGAGAATTTTCTCCGAATGATGTTCGCAGTCCCGTCGGAGCCGTTCGAGGTGTCGCCGACGATCGTGCACGCCCTCAAGCAGCTGCTCATTCTGCACGCCGACCATGAGCAGAACTGTTCGACGTCGACGGTGCGGATGGTCGGTTCGGCGGAGGCGAACCTCTACGCGTCGATCGCCGCCGGCATCGACGCGCTCTGGGGCCCGCTGCACGGCGGTGCGAACCAGGCGTGCGTCGAGATGCTCGAGAACATCCGCGACAACGGCGGCGACGTCGGCGAAGCCGTCCGCCGGGCCAAGGACCCGCACGACGCGTTCCGCCTGTCGGGCTTCGGCCACCGCGTCTACAAGAACTACGACCCGCGCGCCAAGATCCTGAAGGGCACGGCCGAACGCGTGCTGAGCGAGCTGAAGTCGAAGGACGTCCTGTTCGACATCGCCTTGCAGCTGGAGGAGGTCGCGCTCACCGACCAGTACTTCGTCGACAAGAAGCTCTATCCCAACGTCGACTTCTACTCGGGGCT
>DATJAA010000066.1:0-2755 GCA_035516815.1 Acidimicrobiia bacterium
CTGGTCGTTCACCCGGCCCTGGTCTTTCACCCGGCCCCATCGTCGAGATCGAGTCGCGCCCGGAGCTCGGCGGCGCGATCGTCGAGGAGGCCGGCGAGCAGCGCGAGCCGGGTCGCGGCGTCGGGCGTGGCGAGCAATCGCTGCGCGTCGAACGCTCCGATCGGCGCGGCGGCCGCGGCTTCGTACGACGCACGAACGGGATCGTCGGCGAGCTCCGGCGGCGCGCCGACCCGCGTGTCGATCTGCCGCGCCAGTTCCACGACCCGCGCCAATGCCGCGACAGCGTTCTCGCGCTCGGCCACGGCATTTCGCCCTGTCGAATCCTCGAGGTACACGACCTCGGCCCTCGGGTAGGGGTCGTCGGCAAGCCATCGACGGATCCCGATGCGGCGAAGGCCGACCGTCGACAACGCGTAACGCCCGTCGGGAAGCTCCGCGGCCTGCACGATGCGGGCAACGGTGCCGACGTCGAAGCGCGTGTCGCCCCCGCCGACCTCGCTCCCGCGCTCGATGAGCACGACGCCGAACTCGCGGTCGCCGTCGAGCACGTGCCGCAGCATCAACCGGTACCGCGGCTCGAACACGTGCAGCGGTAGGAGCACGTACGGGAACAGCACCGTGCCGAGCGGGAACATCGGCATGATCAACCGACGGTCCGGGTCTCGGCGGGTTTCCCTGCTCAGTTCCACCGGGCGCGCACCGCTCGCATCGTCGTCGCCAGGCGCACGCGCAGATCCTCGGGCACGTCGGGGAGACGCGAATGGAGATCGCACAACCAACCGAGGGCGATCGGATCCGTGGCCAGCCGGCCGCTCTCGAGGTTGGCGAGCATGCGCGCGACGATCGCGCGGGGCTCGGCGGGCGTCAGCAGCGCCCGCGAGAACCCGCGCCCGCTCCCGTGCACACTCGCGAACAGCTTGCGGCAGCCCTCGACGTCGAGCGAGACGCCACCGTGGTACGGGTCGCACCAGACGCCCTCGCGCGCGCCGTCCATCACGAGAAAGTGTCCCGGCATGCCGACGCCGTGTACGGGCGCGCCGATCCGCCGGCCGGCCTCCATCATCACGATCGACAGCGATATCGGGATGCCGACCCGGCGCTCGAGCACGGAGTCGAGGAACGAATTCTCCGGATCGCCGTAGTCGCGAGTGTTGCCGCGAAACCCGAGTGTGCCGAACAGGTACTTGCGCAAGCCGTCGAACGTCGGCGTCGGGCAACGTTGCGCGAGAAGATCGAGGCGGGTGCACGCGTCGTCGATGTCGAGACCCGGATGCGCGTGCGCCGCGAGACAGAACGCGACGACGTCGAGGCGCATCTCGCCGACCGGGGCCGCGACCTCGGCGGCGAAGCGCTCGGTGGCGTCCATCGCCACCGACGGTACCCGTACACACGCACACGATGGCGGCCAAGCCGCCGCATTCTCGAGCAGAGCTACGACAGGCGGCGTGCGAGGTACGTCGAGTACCAGCCGGCGTACCGGTCGCGCAGCTCGGGCTGCTTCCAGTCGTCGCCCGTGACGACGCCGCGGCAACGATCCGTGCCGCACGAGCAGTCGAACATGTCGTAGTCGTCGGAGTCGGTCATGGCGTAGTCGAAGCACAGCTCCTCACCGGCCGCGACGTCGCGCATCGTCACGAGCAACACTGAGCCGACGATCCCGCAGTTCGGGTCGCACGAATGGTTGACGTAGTCGGCCGGATCGAACGGCGGCGAGCTCGCCAGGAACAGATCGTCGTCGATCTGCAACGCGTGAATTCGCACCGCCTCACCGAGGCCGGCCAGCTCCTTGCCGTCGACCACGCGTCCGCCGAACGCCGCGACGGTGGTGCTCGCCGAGATCGCGTCGAGCGCGAACACGCCGATACCCTTGGTCGCGGTCGGGCGCGTCTCCGCGCTCGGGTGAAGCCATTGCTGACGCACGAACGAGGAATGTTACCCGTCGTGACCGAGTCCACCGTCTTCGAGATCGTCGGCGGCCGGCCGTTCTTCGCAGACCTCGTCCGGCGCTTCTCCGCGCGGGTCGAGGCGGATCCCGGCCTGCGGCACCTGTACCCGGACGATATGGAGCCCGGTATGCAGGCGCTCGCATCCTTCCTCGCTCAATACTGGGGCGGCCCGCCCGACTACAGCGCGCAGAAGGGACACCCGCGTCTCCGGATGCGACACGCGCCGTTCACGATCCGTCAACGCGAGCGTGACGCCTGGCTCGCGGCGATGCTGGCCGCCCTCGACGAAGCGGTCATGCCCGAGATCGCTCGCGAGCTGATGCGCGAGTACTTCACCGGAGCGTCGACCGCGATGATCAACTCGCCCGGGGGGTAGGTCTCCGGAAGGTCTCGGGGGCCGGGCGCCGGTACGGACGCGGCAAACTGTCGGGATGGGAAAACGCCAGGCGAAGGAGAAACGGGCGAGGCGGCGCGTCGCCTCCGAACGGCGTGTGCACACCGGTCGCCAGGCTCCCGTACGCGCGGGTCGGATCTCACCGCCGCGGCCGGTACCCGCTTCCATACCGCGGCCGCCGTACGCGCCGGACGCGCCCGCACTCGTCCCCGCGGTGCCGCCCGACGAATTCGCCGACCGCATGCGCGCGGCGGGCCGAGCGGGCCGAGAGGTCCTGCTGGAGCTGGCCGACGCAGTGAAGGTCGGGATGACGACCGAAGAGCTCGACATCATCTGTCACGAGGCGTGCATCGCGCGCGGCGGCTATCCGAGCCCGCTGCACTACAAGGGCTTCCCGAAGTCGGTGTGCACGTCG
>DATJAA010000067.1:0-3257 GCA_035516815.1 Acidimicrobiia bacterium
AACACCTCGCGCCCGAACAGCTCGAGCGCCTCCATGATGTGCTCGTGGCGGTTCTTGCCGGCCTGGAAGCAGAAGATCACCTGGTCGACGCCACACTCCTCGTAGCGGCGCAGGTACTCGCGGATCTGATCGGGCGTTCCCACCGCGCCGCGCAGACCACCGATCCCCTGCTCCACCACCTTGGCGCCGAGCCGGTCCTCGTTCTGCGCGGCGACGATCACCGCTTCGGGGTCGTACCCCTGCTCGGCCCGCCGCGCCTGGAACTCGTCCCACACGCTCGTGCGCGCGGGGTGGTGGCGGCCGAACACGTAGTAGTGCGCGAGCGAGTAGCCGAAGAAGTTCGCACCCTCGATGCCCCGGCGCAGCGCTTCGTCCTCGCGATCGTGACACATGAAGGTCGTGACGCACGCGACGTTCGCATTGACCGCGTCGCCGATCGGAACGGCTTCCTTCTCCAGCGTCGCGTAGTAATCGTCGACCCAGTACTTCGCCTCTTCGGGATCGACGAACGCGAACGCGAGCACACCGATCGCCTTCTGTGCCGCGAGGTGGATCGTTTCACGCCGGCTGCACGCCACCCACAACGGGGGGTGCGGCTTCTGGCGCGGCTTGGGCACGACGTTGCGAGGCGGCATCGTGACGAACTCGCCCGAGTGACCGGTGAACGGCGTCTCGGTCATGCACCTGACGGCGACACGCAAACCCTCCTCCCACATCGCGCGCTTGCGCTCCGGATCGACCATGAAGCCGCCGAGCTCGGCCTCCGACGAAGACTCGCCGGTTCCGAAGTCGGCCCGCCCACCGCTCACGAGGTCGAGCATCGCGATGCGTTCCGCGATCCGAGCCGGGTGGTTGAAAGGCGGCGGCGTCTGCACGATGCCGTGCCCGAGACGGATGTTCTTCGTTCGCTGCGACGCAGCCGCGAGGAACACCTCGGGCGCGCTCGAATGCGAGTACTCCTCGAGGAAGTGGTGTTCGACCTCCCACGCGTACTCGATGCCGAGGGCGTCGGCGAAGGCGATCTGGTCGAGGGCGTCCTGGATCAGCTGATACTCGGATCCCTCGCTCCACGGGCGCGGGAGCTGGTGCTCGTAGAAGACGCCGAACTTCATCGCGTGGCACCTGCCGTCTCGCTCCCGAGCGCGCGGAACTCGTCGAGGAGGACCGCGCGGCGCGGGTGGCCGACGAGTGCGTGTTCGACCTCGGCGGTCGCGGTGCGGACGAAATTCTCGCGGTTGGCCCCGAGCGACTGTTCGAGCGCGGTGTCCCAGAGGGTCCCGATGACCTCGCGGCCGGGGATCTTCGCGCCCGACTCGCCGACGAAGGTCCGGTCGCGCATCTCGGTCAGCGCGGTACGCAGATAATCGACGTGTGGCGCCTCATCGGCGCGTACGTAGCGCACGAGGTCGGCGGCCGCGCCGTCGCCCGCGACGAGCTCGGTGTCGGAGAGGATCTCCTCGGCCCAGGCAAACGTGTGAAAGGCCGAGACTTCGATGAAGAGCAGCCCGACCATGCGGCGCACCATCATCTCGAGCGAGAGATCGAGATCGGGAAAACGGCGCAGGGCTTCGGCGTTGCGGCGGGCCTCCTCCGGCGTCGGCATCTTGCCGTCCGCCGGGACGATGCCCATGCGAACGAGCATCGCCTGCGTCATGTCCTCAGTGACCGGTCGCTCGAACGCGATGTCGCGTGCTGCGAACCACATCTGCTTGTGGCCCGCTTCCGCCTCGAAGCCGGCCTCGTCGCGCGCATGGGCCTCGAACAGACCGCGCTGGAGGTGATCGACGGCGGTGCCGGTGATGCTCTCGTCGAAATGCCTTTGCATGTCGTCGACTGTCACCGACCGGATCATCGAACCGAATCCCTCGACGGTGCCGATGCGCGTCAACGCGCTGATCGTCGGACCGGGAACCCCTTCGCGCAGGAGGAACTTGGTTTGCGCGACGTTGGGAAACACCTCGGGCCAGAGCGCGATCGGCGCGTCGAGAATGTCGCGATCGAAGCACTCGCGGTGCGCGTCCTGCCACGCCTTGGTGGCGGGCACCCGGTACTTCGTGCGCGGTGACACGTACTCGCCCGCCTCGTCGAAGCCGCCGTGACAGCGGACACCGCCGGCGATGAGCGGCTCGGCGACCGCGTCGCTCGCGAGGAGTTCGACCTCGGACCATTGCACCTGGAGATTGCTCACGATTCAACTGTATACGCTAGAGTTACAGTCATGGCAAGCGCGATCGCACCGCGGCCCGGTCCGCGCCAACCGGAGCCGCGACCCGAACCGGGTCGGCCCGAACCTCCTCTTCCCGAATCAGGCGCGCGCCGGCCCGGGCGCAGCCCCGCCCGCCGCCTCGCCGTGTTGCACGCGGCCGCCGAAGCGTTCGCGCAGGCGGGGTACGCGGCGACGTCGATGGAGGAGATCGCGGCGACTGCCGGCATCACCAAGCTGATCGTCTACCGGCATTTCCAGACGAAGGAGACCCTGTACCGGGCCGTGCTCGAGCAGGTGTTCGACCGTCAGGTCGAGCTGTTCCTCGCGAACATCACGAACGGGCTCGAGGCCGAGGGCAGCACGCGCGCCCTGCTCGCCGTCGCCCGGGAATGGCCCGACGGGTTCCGCCTCCTGTGGCGCCACGCGGCGCGTGAGCCCCAGTTCGGCGAATACGCGCTCTCGCTGCGCGACGTCGCCGTGAATGCGGCGCGCGAGGTCGTGACGCCCCGCGTCGCCCCGCCGCTCGCCGAGTGGGCGGCCCAGACCCTCTTCGACCACCTCGTCGACGCCGTTCTCGACTGGCTCGATCACGGCGACGCCGACCACGACGACGACTTCGTGACGCTCGAGACGGCGGCGATCCGCGCCACGGTCGGAGCGTGGGCCGCGTCGTCACCGCTCCTCGCTCGCGCCCCGCGCTGACGCGACCCGGTCACACGGCCGGCGCGACCACCGGAGTGCGCATCCCGACGCGCGAGTCGACGTCGGCGATCTGGTCGGCGGTCATCACCGCGCGGAGCGACGCGATCGCGACCTCGAGCTGGTCGAGATCGGGCTTACGGGTGGTGAGTCGTTGCAAGAGCAATCCGGGCCGCATCGACGCGCGCACGATGCGGTTGTTCATGTGCTTCGCCGACCAGCGGATGACCTCGTAGCTGAGGCCGGCAATGACCGGGACGAGCACGATGCGAGACGCAATGATCACCACGAGGCTCGGTCGAGGAATAACCGAGTACACGATGATCGCGACGACCATGACCGTCAGCAGGAA
>DATJAA010000068.1:0-18120 GCA_035516815.1 Acidimicrobiia bacterium
GTGCCAGTGCGCCGGCATCCTCGCGAACGAGCACCCCGACGACCCGGAGCTGACGGTCGCCGGACTCGTCCACGACATCGCCGACATCGCGTTCCCCGACGACCACGGCGACCACGCGCGACGCGGAGAGCAAATGGTCGAGCCGTTGCTCGGTCGCCGCGTCGCCCGACTCGTCGGCGCGCACGTCGACGCCAAGCGCTACCTGGTGGCGACCGATTCCGCGTACCGGTCGGCGTTGAGTCCACGCAGCGCCCAGACGCTGCTGCTGCAAGGCAACGCACTCGACGCGGCCGCAGTCGCGGCCTTCGCCGCCGGCGCAGATCTCGAAGCGATCCTCGCCCTCCGCCGCGCCGACGAACGCGCCAAGGATTCCCGGGCCGCGCCTGCGGCCCTCGAGGCATGGCGGCCGTTGCTCGAGCGCGTCGCCCGATGAGCTCCGGCGAGTTCGACGTCATCGTCGTCGGCGGCGGGCACAACGGGTTGGTCGCGGCAGGCCTGCTCGCACGGCGCGGCGCGCGCGTCACCGTCCTGGAACGGCGCCCGCAGGTCGGCGGCGCCGCGACGACGGAGCAGCCCTGGGGCCCCGGGTTCAACGTCACCGCACTGTCGTACGTGGTCAGTCTGATGCCCCCCACGATCGTCCGGGAGCTCGAGCTCGCGAAGCACGGCTACAAGGTGTATCCGCAGCACGGCTACTTCGCGCCGTACGCAGACGGGCGCGCCTTGCAACTGCCCGAGGACGACGCGGCGCGCCGCCGCGCGGAGATCTCACGGTTCTCGAAGATCGACGCGGACGCGTACGAGCGTTGGGACTCATGGCTCGGCAGCCTCGCCGGGGTGCTCGGCCCCCTGCTCACCACGGTCCCGCCGCGGATCGGCTCTCGCCGGCCCGCCGACCTCGTCGAGCAGCTTCAGCTCGCGTGGAAGCTGCGTGGCCTCGGTGTCGACGGTGCCGCCGACGTGACCCGCCTGTTCACCATGAGCATCGCCGACCTCCTCGACGAGTTCTTCACGTCGCCGCAGATGAAAGGCGTGCTCGCCGTCAGCGGCGTGATCGGGACGTGGGCCGGCCCGCGATCGGCCGGAACGGCGTACGTGATGGCCCACCACAAGATCGGCGACGTCGGTGACGGGCAACTCGGCTCGTGGGGCTTCCCGGAAGGTGGCATGGGCGCGGTGAGCCGGGCGCTGCGCGACGCCGCCGTCGCGAACGGCGCGGTGGTCCGCACGGCTGCGCCCGTCGCGCGCATCGACGCGCGCAACAGTCGAGTGCGCGGCGTGACCCTCGAGTCGGGCGAGGAGCTACGCGCCGATGTCGTCGTCGCGGCGACACACCCGCGGATCACGTTCCTCGAGCAGCTCGACCGTGCGCAACTGCCCACCGAGTTCGTCGACCGGATCGAGAGCTGGCGCTCGCGCAGCGGCACTGTGAAAGTGAACGTCGCGGTCGACCGGCTGCCCGAGTTCACGGCCAAGCGGGGCTTCGACCCGGAGGTGCACGGCGGGACGATCGTGCTCGCCGAATCGCTCGACGACATCGAGGGCGCGTTCCAGGACGCGGTCGCCGGCCGGGCCGCCGCGCTCCCCTTCGCCGACATCTGCATCCCGAGCGTCTTCGACCCCACACTCGCACCCGAGGGCAAGCACGTCGTATCGATGTTCACTCAGTGGGTTCCGCACACCTACGCGGCCCTACCGGATCGAGCCGAGATGGCCGCGTACGCCGATCGTGTGATCGCCCGCGTCGACGCGGTCGCGCCCGGCTTCTCCGACTCGATCCTCCACCGGCAGGTCATCGGGCCCCACGAGATGGAGCACGAATACGGTCTCGTCGGCGGCAACATCTTCCACGGCGAGCTCTCGCCCGACCAGATGTTCCACATGCGACCGGCCCCGGGCTACGCCGACTTTCGCACGCCGATCACCGGCCTCTACCAGGCCGGCAGCGCGACGCACGGTGGCGGCGGCGTAACCGGCATCCCCGGCCTCCATGCGACGCGCCAGATCATGCGCGATAGACGGAGACGTGGAAGGCGCTCGCGTCGGTGAACGGCTGCTTGTCGAAGCTTGCCCAGCGGTTCTCGAGGTTCAAACCGGCGAGGCGGGCCATCAGGTCGAGCTCGGGCGGCCACGCGTAACGCAGCTTCGCGTGAACGAGGCGGATCCCCTTCTCGGTGATGCGCACCTGGGTCGTGTCGACGCGCTGCCGGTTGGCGTCGAAGACACTCGTGTCGAGGCGCACGAGGTCGAGCGAGGCCTCTCGTACCGACACGTGCTGGCCGGCTTCGACGCGCGACGTGTCCGGCACGAACGCGTGGAGCAGGAATCGGCCACCCGGTTCCAGATGCGCCGCAACGTTGGCGAAGCAGCGGACCTGAGCTTCTTGCGAGTAGAGCTGAAAGAACGTGTTGAACACGACGAAGATCAGCGCGAACCGTCCGTCGGCTCCGACGTCGGTCATGTCGCCGATCGAAACGGGTAGGGCCGCCCCACCCGGCTTCGCGCGCATCTGCTCGACCATCGCCGGCGATGCGTCGATCCCCTGTACGTCGACGCCCGCCGCCGCAAGTGGAATCGCGACTCGCCCCGTTCCGATACCGAGCTCGAGTGCTCGACCCCCGGCAGCCAGCTCGGCGAGCAGCGTCACCTCGGCCGCGCTGTCGTCCGGCTTGTACCACTCGTCGTAGACGTCCGCGACCCGCTCGCCGTAGGTTTCCGGACCGAAGCCCTCCATTCGCCCAATCGTAGGGATCGCCGATGTTCGTCGACGCCGGATTAACGACCACCGATCTGCACGCGGTTCCCGAAGCCGCCCGGACGATCGAACGCGCCGGGTACGACGGCATCTATTCCTTCGAGGGGGCGCACGACGGGTTCTTCCCCCTGCTTCTCGCAGCCGAGCACACCGAAAGAGTGCAGCTGACTACCGCGGGGGTCATCGCGTTCGCGCGCAACCCGATGACGCTGGCGCAGTCGGCCTACGACCTCCAGCTCGCGTCGAGAGGCCGGTTCAACCTCGGCTTGGGAACACAGATCAAGCCGCACATCGAGAGGCGTTTCTCGATGGAATGGTCGAAGCCGGTCGAGCGCATGCGCGAGCTGGTCCTCGCGATCCGCGCGATCTGGGCCCGCTGGCACGAGGGGACCAAGCTCGACTTCAGAGGCGACTTCTACAGCCACACGTTGATGACGCCGTTCTTCGACCCGGGCCCGAACCCGTACGGATTGCCGCGGGTCTTTCTCGGCGGCGTCGGTCCGCGTATGACCGAGGTCGCCGGCGAGGTCGCCGACGGCTTCATGATCCACCCGTTCTCGACCGAGAAGTTCATGCGCGAGACCACGGTGCCCGCGCTCGAGCGAGGACTCGCCAAGAGCGGCCGGACCCGATCGGATTTCGAGGTCTCGTTCCCGACGATGGTGATCGTCGCGGAGTCAGACGAGGAATTGGCGAGCCGGCGCAACGAGATGCGCCCGCGACTCGCGTTCTACGGCTCCACTCCGGCGTACAAGATCGTGCTCGACGCGCACGGGTGGGGCAACCTCCAACCCGAGCTGAACCGGTTGTCGAAGACCGGCGACTGGAAAGCCATGGCGTCGTTGATCACCGATGAGATCGTCGACACGTTCGTCGTCTCGGGCACGCCTGAACAGATCGCACCTCGTCTGACCGAGCGCTTCGGTGGGATCACCCAGCGCGTATCGTTCGACACTCCCGACCGGCTCGGACACGAACGCGTCGAACGCGTCCTCGCCGGCTTCCACGCCGGCTGAACCGCGCGAGCTGAATCGACACCCTCAGGGCGCGCCGATCGCCTCACCGTTCGCGTCGTACGCCAACGGTTCCGGCAGCGCGGTCGTGCCCGCGGGTTCGCCACGCGCGAAGAACCGCCACGCGGAATATCCGGGCGCCGTGGCTGGCGTGAAGGCCTGCAACTCACCGCTGCTGATCGTGACCTCGACGAGTGTGACGGCAGGTGGTGTGATGCCGATGAGCACACAAGGATCGGCATTGACTGCCGTGATCACGGGGAGGTGCAGAGAGCGCAGGCTCGCCGAAGAGAAGCAATCGTTCGGGCGTGGCGATCCATATCCCACGCCGTAGCAGAAGCCGTCGGGGGTCGGACGCATCACCATCGACCAGGGCTTGCCGTTCTGGACGCCTGCCGCGAGCGTCACCTGCCCGGTCGTCGGACGCGGCGCGGATGTCGGTGGGGCGAGTGGCCTCGTGATCGTGGAACTGTCGGATGCTTCGAGGTACTCGAGCGGCATGAGAGGCGCGTCGGCGGTGGTGCTCGCGGACTCCAACGACTCGTTGCCGACCGAGTCGATAAGGACCGTGAGCGTGTCCGGCGTGGGTGCACCTCTGGGTCGAGGCGCTTTGATGTCCTTCGCGGCGTAGCGACACACGGTCAGCCGCGTGTCGGGCGGATCCGACCGGAGCGAGGAGATGGTGCCGGCAAGCTGGCCTGCCGCGGTTCCCTCCTCCCATTTCACGATCTGAGGAGCAGTCGCCGACTCCGCCGCGATGACGCTCGTCGCCGATCCGAACGCGAGGTTGCGCATCGCGGAACTGCACGCCTGAGACGCGGTCGTGTCCGCGGACGTCTCTGAGGGAAACGACTCTGTGGTGGTGGAACCCGGCCGCGTCGAGCCGCTACAAGCCGCCAGTGCGGGTGCGAATCCAAGAATCAGCACACAGACGAAGGGCCGAAGTGCGTCCAATGAGCGCGCTCCTTCCTCGGTTCCCCCGGCCAGCGTAGGACCGACTCCGCAATCAGGACTAGCGTTGTGTCATGCTTCTCATATTCGGGACGAGGGCCCGGCTCAAAGCCGTCGCAACCGGCGAATTCTTCTGCAGCGGCTGTGGCGCAGACCGGTCGTACGTGCTACAGCAGATCCGGCGGTGGTTCACGTTCTTCTTCGTCCCGCTCTTCCCGATCGGCAAGGTGCTCGGCGAGCAGGTGAAGTGCTCGACGTGCGGGAGCACGTTCCGGCCCGAGGTGTTGAACACGCCGACGTCGGCGGCCTTCAGTGAGACTCTCAAAGGCGCGACGCGGGTCGCGGCGGTCGCGATGCTGGTTGCGGGCGACCGCGAAAATCCGGTCCCCCGGGCGGCCGCGATCGCGGCCGCCCGTAAGTCGGGAAGTGAGAACTATGACGAGTCGTGGCTCGCTCGCGACATTTCGGCCGTCGATCCGTCAAATCTGGACGAATACCTCGCTCCGCTCGCAAAGGGACTGAACGCGCAGGGCAAGGAGGTCTTCATCGAGCAGATCGCCCGCATCGGCCTCGCCGATGGGCAGCTCTCCGCAACGGAGACGCAGCTCCTCGAAAAGTTGGGCGCGGCGCTCGGGATCAGTGCCGTGTACCTGCGCGGCATCGTCGTCTCGATCACTGCCGACCCGCAGGCACCGTCCGCGGGCGACGGGCCGCCCGACGAGCACCGTCTGAACTGAACCGCCCGGACCGCGGGCGAGCGGCGCTACCCGCCGGCGAGGCGCTGCTCGAGTATTCGGTTGATCACCTGCGCGTTGCCCTTGCCCTTCAGCTCGCGCATCACCTGGCCCATGAGGAAGCCCCACTTCTTCTTGCGGGCGCCGTCGTCACCGGCGCGGTACTCGTCGGCGACACCGGGATTGGTCGCGAGGACGCGATCGATCACCTCCGCGATCGCGCCTTCGTCGCTCACCTGAGAGATACCGCGAGATTCGACGATCGACCGCGGCCACTTGTCTTCGCGCAACGACTCGGCGAGTACGTCCTTTGCCTGCTGGCGTGAGATCGTGCCGCCCGCGACCAGCCCGACGAGCTCGGCGAGCATCTCGGGCGCGAGCACCGCAGGCGCCAGTCCGGTCTCGTTGAGGTACGCGAGCACGTCTTGGCGGACCCAGTTGACGACGTCCTTCGCCGAGCCACCGTCGCCCGCCAGTGCCGCCACCGCGTGCTCGGCGTACTCCGCGAGCCCCGGCACGTCGACCAGGATGCGTGCGTCCTCGGCCGCGATCCCCCACTGTTCGACGTAGCGAGCGCGCCGCGCGCCGGGAAGCTCCGGCATCGATTCGCGTACGTGCTCGCGCATCTGCCCAGTTGGTTCGACGGGGACGAGATCGGGTTCGGGGAAGTAGCGGTAGTCGTGCGCTTCTTCCTTCGAGCGACCCGAGATCGTCCGGCCGCCTTCCTCGTCCCAGTGACGCGTCTCCTGAACGACCTTCTCCCCTGCCTGCGTACGAGTCCACTGGCGGTCGGCCTCGTAATCGATCGCGCGGAGGAGCGATCGGAGCGAGTTCAGGTTCTTGATCTCCGTGCGCGTGCCGAGCGCATCCGACCCCGGCGACCGCACCGACACGTTCGCGTCGATGCGGAGGGAACCCTCCTCCATCTTCACGTCCGAGACCCCGACCGCGAGCAGCGTCGCGCGCAGTTCCTCGACGTAGCGCTTCGCCTGTTCCGCGGAACGGATGTCGGGCTCGGAAACGATCTCGAGCAGCGGGACTCCGGCGCGGTTGTAGTCGACCAGGGAGAAATCGGCGTCGTGGATGCGACCACCCACACCGATGTGCTGCGACTTGCCGGTGTCCTCCTCGAGATGCGCGCGCGTGATGCCGACGCGGACGCCGTCGATGTCGAGCCACCCGTTGACGGTGATGGGTTCGTCGTATTGCGACGTCTGATAGTTCTTCGGCATGTCGGGGTAGAAGTAGTTCTTGCGCGAGAACACCGAACGATCCGGAACTTCGAGGTGCAGCGCTTCGGCGACCCGCAGCGCATACTCGACCGCCCGGGCGTTCAGCACCGGCAACGAGCCGGGAAGGCCCAGGCACACCGGGCAGACGTTGGTGTTGGGCTCCGTCCCGAACTCGTTCGGGCACCCGCAGAACATCTTGCTCGCGGTCGCGAGCTCGCAGTGCACCTCGAGGCCGATCACCGTTTCGTAAGCCGTCATCGTCTGTATCACGGCTGCCAGACTACGCAACGTTGCCGTTGTCCCGGCCCGTTGCTTCGTACCGGACGCGGATCACTTCCTGCGGTGGGAGTCGGCGAATCCGTTCGACACGTTCACCGGGGCGTTCTGCCTCCCGCCGCTTCGATCGCGCCGGCGACCCGGAACATCGTGGGCTCCCCGAGCGTCGGCGCGAGCACTTGCACGCCGACGGGCAGACCGGCCTCGCCCGTCCCGAACGGGACCGACATGGCGGGGTGCCCCGAGAGATTCGCCGGAACAGTGCAGACGTCGCACAGGTACATGGCAAGCGGGTCGGCGGTCTTGGCGCCGAGCTCGAACGCGACCGTCGGCGAAGTCGCCGCGAGCAGGGCGTCGAACTGCTCGTAGACGCGCTCGAAGTCGCGGAGTATGAGCGTGCGGACCCGCTGCGCCTGGCCGTAGTACGCGTCGTAGTAGCCGGCCGAGAGTGCATAGGTGCCGAGCATGATGCGCCGCTTGACCTCGGGACCAAACCCGGACTCGCGCGTTGCGGCGTTCATATGGGCAACGTCGTCGGCGTCGACGCGCAGCCCGTAGCGCACGCCGTCGTAGCGCGCGAGGTTCGACGACGCCTCCGCGGGGGCGATCAGGTAGTACGCCGAGATGCCGTACGTCGCCGACGGGACCGACACGGTGTCGACCTTCGCGCCCGCCGCCTCGAGCCCGGCACCCGCGGCCCGCACCGCGTCGCGCACGCCCGGTTCGATACCTTCGATCTCGGTCATCTCGTCGACGATGCCGACGCGCAGGCCCGACACTCCGTCGCCGAGGCCGGACAACAGATCCGGCGCCGGCCGCGCGATCGAGGTCGAGTCGAGCGGGTCGTGGCCGCCGATCACCTCGAGCAGCAACGCGGCGTCCTCGACCGTCGTCGCGAACGGTCCGATCTGGTCGAGCGACGACGCGAACGCGACGAGCCCGTAGCGCGACACCACCCCGTACGTGGGCTTGACCCCGACGACCCCGCACAGAGCCGCGGGCTGGCGGATCGAGCCTCCGGTGTCGGAACCCAGCGCGAGCGGCGCGAATCCCGCCGCCACCGCCGCGGCCGACCCGCCGCTCGACCCGCCCGGAACACGCGAGAGGTCGTGCGGATTACGGGTGGGCCCGAACGCGGAGTTCTCGGTCGACGAGCCCATGGCGAACTCGTCGAGATTCGTCTTGCCGACGACGATCGCACCCGCGGCACGGAGCCGTTGCACCACCGTCGCGTCGTAGGGCGGACGCCAACCGTCGAGGATGCGCGACGAGCAGGTCGTTGGAATGCCCCGCGTGCACATGTTGTCCTTGAGCGCGATCGGCACACCCGCGAGCGGTCCCGGATCATCGCCGCGCGCGACCGCGGCGTCGACGGCGGCGGCCGCCTCGCGCGCCTCCTCGGAGAGCACGACGTTGAACGCGTGGACCTCGGGCTCGCGATCGGTGATGGCATCGAAGTACTCGTCGAGCACCTCCCGAGCGGACCGCGTCCCCGCGCGAACATCGGCGGCCATAGCACGCGCGTTGCTCACGGCTCCTCACCGAGAATGCGAGGCACCCGGAACCGCTGCTCCTGCGCCACGGGCGCGGCGGCGAGGACTTCGTCGCGGGGAAGGCACGGCCGTACTTCGTCCGCCCGGAACACGTTCGCGATCGGCAACGGATGCGCCGTGGGCGGAACGTCGTGGGTGTCGAGCGCGGAGACCTGCGCCGCGTGGTCGAGGATCGCGCCGAGCTCCTTGGTGAGCGACACGATCTCGGTCTCGCTCAACGCGAGGCGTGCAAGCTGCGCGACATGTTCGACGTCGGCACGCGTGATGCGATCGGCCATTCGCGTGAGGCTACTTGTACGGATCGAGCCGGCTGAGCGGTAGTTCCCACCAGGCGTCGGGAGCGGGATCCCATTCGGGATCGGGGTAGATGCAGTCGACCGGGCACGCGGGCAGACACTTGTCGCAACCGCTGCAGAGCTCGGGCACGATCACGACGTCCGCGCCGTAATTGAAGATGGCGCCGAACTGGGAGGGGCAGTGGCGCAGGCACGCATCGCAGTTGATGCACTCGGACATCTCGATCCGTAGCGGCGGGTTCTTCCATTTCGGGTTGCGCTCGTGCTCCGCGATGCGTTCCAGCCTGGTTGTTGCGGCCACGGCGTCAGCGTAGATGTCGGCGTGGCACGTCGCTCCGCTACCATCCGCCCGCAGCACAGACGAGGAGGCACGCGTGTCCGACAAGTACCCGTTTCTCTCCGACGCCTGGTTCGACGCGGCCGAGCAGCTCATCCGCGAACACGAGGCTCCCGCCCCCCCCACTCCCCTCGTGATGAACCTCGAAGTCGCCGACGGTGACCAGACGATCCAGTTCTTCATGGGATCCAAGAACGGCGAGACGCTCTTCGGGCGGGGCGCGGCCGAGAGCGCCGACCTCACGTTGTCGACCGACATCGACACTGCGCGTCAGGTGTTCGTCGCCGGCGACCAGCAGGCGGGCATGCAGGCGTTCATGGCCGGCAAGGTCCGCGTTCAAGGCGACATGACGAAGCTCATGATGCAGGGCTCGGGCGGCGGCAACCAGGCGCTCTCCGAGGCGCTGCAGGGCATTACCGAGTAGCGAGTCTCACGCCTTCGGCGCTGCGAGCTTCCCGGCCTCCTTCGCGAGGTCCTCGACGGTCCAGCGCTCGTTCCTCTCGATCGTCTCCGCGCCCTTCCACGACTGCGCGCGCTGGACCTTGCCGCCCTGCACCATGAAGCACTCGCCCGTGATGGCGCATCCTTCCGTCGCGAGATACGCGACGAAGGGCGAGACGTTCCCGGGATGCCATACATCGAAGCCCTCGTCGGGTGCCTTCACCGCGTCTCCGAGGCCCGGCGTCGCCTCGGTGAGGCGCGTGCGCGCGCCGGGTGCGATCGCGTTCGAACGGACCCCGTAGCGCACGAGCTCCTTGGCACAGACCTGCGACAGGGTGGCGATACCGCTCTTGGCGGAGTCGTAGTTCGCTTGCCCCGGATTGGCGAAGAGGCCCGACGTCGACGTCGTGTGGATGATCGAGGCCCGCACGTCCTTGCCCGCCTTCGACTGCTCACGCCAGTAGACCGCCGCGTGGTGCGTCGGCGCGAAGTGGCCCTTCAGGTGCACCCCGATGACGGCGTCCCACTCGGCCTCGGTCATGTTGATGATCACGCGATCACGCAAGATGCCGGCGTTGTTGACGAGCACGTGGAGTTCGCCGAAGGTGTCGATCGCCTGTTGGATCAAGCGCTGCGCGCCGTTCCAGTCGGCGACGTTCTCGCCGTTGACGACGGCGTCACCGCCCGACGCTCGGATCTCCTCGACGACCTCCATCGCCGCGCTCGGGTCGCCGCCCTCGCCGTGCATGTCGCCGCCGAGGTCGTTGACGACGACGCGCGCCCCTTCGCTCGCGAACAGGAGGGCGTGCTCGCGGCCGAGACCGCGTCCCGCGCCGGTGATGATCGCTACGCGTCCGTCGAGTGCACCCATGTCTGCTCCTAGGGGTCGAATCGAGCGGGCCGATCGTAGGCGTGACGGCCCGCGCCCGTTCAACCGCTGAACAGGCCTCCGGAACGCAGAACGAGATCGATCTGCGAGCCACGCGGCACCCTCTCGCCGATCCCGCCGGTCGGATCCTGGCTCATCACGATCCCGCCGGGCCGGTAGTGCTTGACCGTCCCGACTTGCAGACCCGATCGCGCGAGGTCGGCCGTCGCGGCCTCGATGGTCTCGAACGTCACGTCCGGTACCTCGACGAGATCGGGGCCCTTCGACACGTGCACGACGACGGTCGATCCGTACGGCGCCGCAAGGTCGATCGGGGGATCGGTGCCGACGACCCGGCCGGAAGCGATCGTCGCCGAGAAGTCGTCGCTCGGGGCCCGTTGCACCACGAAGTGCTCGGCCTGCAGCTGCTGCGCCGCCTCGGCGAAGGGCTCACCGGACACGTCGGGAACCGGGACGGGCGCGTGGCCGGAGCTCAGCACCACGCTCACCTGGGTATCGGGTGCCACGTTCTTGCCGGGTGCAGGCACGACGTTCAACACCCGCCCGGCCGGGACGGTCTCGCTCGAATGTGTCGGTGGGTTCGACACGTACAAGAGGTCGGCGTTGTCGAGCGCCTGCCGGGCCACCTTCCACGGTGCGCCTTGGATGCTCGGCACCTGAACGTCGGCGGGGCCGGACGACACCACGACCGTCACGCGCCGGCCGCCGGTGAAGTCGCCCGACGCCGGGCTCTGCGAGATGACGGTCCCGGCGGGATCGGGCGCCGATTGCGATTTCCCCTGGACGACGTCGAGCCCCGCGGCGCGACCCGCCGACTTTGCCTGATCGAGGGTCAGACCGCGCAGCCCGGGCACCGGAAGGGTCGTCGCGCTCCCGACCTGCGCGAGCGCCGCGGCCGCGAAGCCGACGGTGAGCACCAGCACGGCTGAAACGACGAACGGTACCCAGCGTTTCTGTCCGGGTATCCGGCGCGTGCCCGCGGGGTCGGAGGCGGGTGCAGCCGCGCCGTTGCCGGGCGATCCCGAGTCGGCGTGAAGGATCTCGATCGCGTCCTGATCGAAGAACGGTGCAGTGCGCTCGGGGGCCGTTCGGGTGGGGTGCGGATCGGCCCGGTCGACCATCCCCGCCAACACGAGCGGGGCCGGCGGCGGCAGCGCGTCGGCCGCGTCGGCAATTGCCTGGCGCATCGTTCCGGCATCGGGGTAGCGCTCGTTGGGATTGATGGCGCCCACTCGCTCGATGACGGGCTCGAGGGGCCCGAGCGCCTGCGTGGCGGTGATCGGCTCGAGGGTACGCGCGGTGAGCGTGCCGATCGTCGTGTCCGACGCGAAGGGAAGGCGCCCGGTGACACTCTCGACCAGCACGAGCGCGAGCGAGTAGAGATCGGAGCGCGCGTCGAGCTGCGCGCCACGCGCTTGTTCGGGTGACGCGTAGCGCGCCGTGCCGAAGACCGCCCCCGCGGGCTCCGTCCAGCTCGCCTCGGCCAGCGCGCGCGCCAGCCCGAAGTCGGCGACGCGCACGATGCCGTGCTCGTCGAACAACAGGTTCGCCGGCTTGATGTCGCGGTGCAGCACGCCTCGTGCGTGGGCGTACTCGAGCGCGGATGCGACGTCGCGGCCGACGCGCGCCGCCTGCGGAACGCTCAGGCGTGTTCCCTGGTCGAGCATCGACCGCAACGATCCGCCTTCGAGCAGTTCGAGCACCATGAACGGCAGATCGTCGTCGCCCCAGTCGTGCACGGTCACGATGTGCGGGTGGTGCAGCGATGCCGCAAGCTGCGCCTCCGCGCGGAACCGTCGTAGGAACGCCGCGTCCTCGGCGAGCGCGGCGTGCAGCACCTTGACGGCGACACGGCGCCGCAAGCGGGTGTCCTCGGCCACGTAGACCCGGCCACTGGCCCCCGTACCGACCGCGCCATGGAGCAGATACCGGCCCGCGAGAACGCGGCCCGCGAGATCACTCACCGCACTGCCGGGCATTCTTCAACGGTAGTTGCCGACCGCGCGCGACCGGCGTCACGACGGCCCGCCGCCCGTTCCCACCAGGGGCAACATGGACGGTAGCTTCCTTCCGTGTCGCTGACCCGCCCCGCGAAACCCGCCCGCGTCGCGATCGTGGTGGGAGTCGTGTTGATCGGCGTCAACGTCCTCATCTTCGCCGGACGTTCACAGGTCAACGGACCCGCGAACATCCAGCGCCCGGCGGAGATCGTCATCCTGCAGCCCAACGAGAGCGACGAGCTCCTCCCGCAGGGCGAGGTCGGCGCCCAGCTGCGCGCACAGTTCACGGGTCAGATCACGATCGACGGCGACGTCATCCCCCAGGACCAGACGAGCGGCGACCCGAACCTCGGCGAGGTCTTCTTCGATCCCGGCCCCAACAAGGACTTCCAGGAGTTCTCGAAGGGGGGCCATACCGCGGTGATCCAGTGGTGGCCGCGCACGATCGCGAGCATCGAGGCGGCGCGCGCCCAACACGAGCTGCGCAGTTATACCTGGTCGTTCAACGTCGGCTGACGAGCGCTTCCGAGCAACGCCTCGAAGGCGGCCTCGTCGAGAACCGCGACTCCCAGGTCCTCGGCCTTGGCGAGCTTCGAGCCCGGGCCCTCGCCGACCAGCACGTAGCTCGTCTTCTTCGACACGCTTCCCGTCACCTTGCCACCGCGCGCCGTGATCTCGGCCGCGGCCTCGTCGCGCGTGCGGTGCTCCAGCGTGCCCGTGAGGACGAACGTCAAGCCGGCGAAGGACGAGTCGATCCGCTCCGGTTGCGCACCGCGCTCACCTTCGAAGTTCACACCGGCCGCGCGCAGGCGTTGTACGAGGCGTGCGTTGCGGTCGATGGAGAACCAGCTGGCGAGACTCTGCGCGATCGTCGGTCCGACGCCGTCGATCGCGGTCAGCTCGTCGACGCCGGCGTGCATGATCGCGTCGAGGTCGTCGAACGCACGCGAGAGCGCCTGCGCGGCAGTCGGCCCAACGTGGTTGATGCCGAGCCCGACCAGCACGCGCCAGAGGGGGCGCGACTTCGAGCCGTCGATGGCAGCTACCAGCAGCTGCGCCGAACGGTCGCCGATCCGTTCGAGCATGACCAGGCGCTCCACGTCGAGCGCGTAGATGTCGGCCGCGTCTTCGAGTAGCCGCGCGTCGACGAATTGACGGACGCGTTCCTCGCCGAGTCCTTCGATGTCCATCGCGCCCCGGCTCGCCCAGTGAACCAGCCGTTGAACGCGCTGCGCCGGGCAGTCGACGTTGACGCAGTGGTGATTCGCCTCGCCCTCGACGCGTACGAGCGGTGCACCGCACTCGGGGCACTTCTTCGGGAAAGCCCACCGCTTCGTCCGCGGTGGACGCTTGGCGAGCACAGGCCCCACGACCTCGGGAATCACGTCACCGGCGCGCCGGACGATGACCGTGTCGCCCGGGCGCACGTCCTTGCGGGCGACGTCGTCCTCGTTGTGGAGTGTCGCCATCCCGATGTTCGCGCCCCCGACGAACACGGGCTCGAGCACGGCGAACGGCGTGGCCCGACCCGTGCGACCGATGCTCACCATGATGTCGCGCAACAAGGTGGTCTTCTCTTCCGGCGGGAACTTGTACGCGATCGCCCAGCGAGGGGCGCGCGAGGTGAATCCCATCTCGGCGCGCTGGCGGAGATCGTCGACCTTCACGACGACACCGTCGATCTCGTAGCCCAGCGAGTGGCGGTTCTCCTGGATATGCTCGCAGAACGCGAACACCGCGTCGAGATCTGCGAATGCTTCAATGTGCGGGTTCACGGGGAAGCCGAGCGTCGCGAGCCACGACAGCGTCTCCTGGTGCGTTCGCAACTGCGGGCCGCCTTCCTGTTCGCCCACTTGATACGCGTAGAGGGTCAGGTCGCGCGACGCGGTGATGGCCGGATCCTTCTGCCGCAAGCTGCCGGCAGCGGCGTTGCGCGGGCTGGTGAACAGCCGCTCGCCCGCGTCGCCTTGACGACGGTTCAGCGATTCGAAGGCGGCCAGGGGCATGAAGACCTCGCCGCGCACTTCGACGAGCGCGGGCAGATCCTTCTGCTTTCCCGCGAGCCGCGGTGGCACCGCGGCGATGGTACGGAGGTTCTCGGTGACGTCCTCGCCGGTGACTCCGTCGCCGCGCGTCGCGCCGACCGTGAACCGACCGCCCTCGTACTGCAGGGAGATCGCGAGGCCGTCGAGCTTCGGCTCCGCCACGAAGCAGATCGGCTCGGTGATCAAGCGCTGGATGCGCGTGCCCCATGCAAGAAGGTCGTCGCGTGAGAACGCGTTGTCGAGCGAGAGCATTCGTTGCCGGTGCACGACCGGCGCGAATGTGGAGCCGACCTGTCCGCCGGGCCGCTGCGTCGGCGAATCGGGGGTGACGATCGATGGATGCCGCGCCTCGATCTCCCGCAGCTCGCGCACGAGCCCGTCGAACTCGGCGTCGGCAATCTCAGGCTCGTCGAAGACGAAGTACCGGTCGTTGTGGTATTCGATCAGCTCGCGCAGCTGCGCGGCACGCTCGACGACGGTGCGAGACGGGCGATCGGCCACGCCTCGAATCTATGCGCCGACGGCGAGCTTCGTCGCGGCCGCTTGGTCGTGCACGCGGTTGCCGATCTCGCGTGCGAGCAACATCGCGCGCTCGGCCTGGCTCGCACCGTGCCCGGCGAGCCCGCACGCCGGGGCAACGAGACCCTGCCCGCGCAACTGCACCGGATCGCAACCACGACGCGTCAACTCGCACCACGCTTCGAGCAACGCCTTCCACAAGGGTTGCGGCTGCTCGCCGACCGGCCGGTGCGTCGGGATCGCACCCCACGCGATCCACCCGCCGCCGTCCAGAAAGCGTGAGATCGCCGACGCGTCGTCGAGATCGAGCGCCGCGACGTCGAAGTGGGCGACCTGCGGGCCGGCGTCGAGAGCCAGGCGCAGATCGCCGTGGCCGCAGACGTGCACCCCCGAGACTCCGACACAAGCGGCGAGCGCGCTCGAGAGAAGATCGGTGGCGACCTCGCGTTCCATCGGGACCTCGGCCCCGCGCCACAAGACGAGTGCGGGCTCGTCGAGAAAGGTCACCAGTGTCGACCCGGGGAGGCGGGCGGCGACGAGCTCCGCGATCGCACCGGCCCAGGCGCGCGCGACGCGCGCGCCGAGTGCGAACGCGACGTCGGGATCCATCCCGGCTTCGGTGAGCGCGACCCCCAACGTCAGTGGGCCGGCGACCTGCGCCTTGACCTGGCGCGGCGGACGCGGCTGGCGCGCCGCGACTTCGAGGAACGTCAGCAGCCCGGCATGGGTGGCATCGCCGAAGGAGATCGACAGCTCGGCGAACGGATCGATCGGCCCCACGACCTCGATCGTGCCGTCTTGGTGCACCTCGATGCCCGGAACCGCGCCAATCCATTGCGCGACGACTCCTTCGCGCGCGGATCGGAGCGGCAGCTGCGGCGCGGCCGGCAACTCGGGCAGGCAGCGCAGTGTCAGCGCCGCGGCGGCGTGAGCGTCGCGATGAGGAAGGCTGCCCACCGCGGTTGCCGTTCCCGCGCAGATCGATCCGCCGAGCAGTGCTTCTCCCATGGAGATTCGTAGGATAGGTCGACGCCGGCACACTCGACGAAGCGGAGTGCACGTTGATCGGGCTGTGGTGCACTCGTGTGATCTGGGCGCTGCTGCCGTTGACGACCGGCGGCGCGTTCGACGACGCGACACGGAGTTGGTCCACGGCACCTGCGCGTGTGGCCGATGTGATCCTCTGGGCGGTTTGGGCCGCGGGCCTGTTCGCCCTGTTCGCCCCGCGCCCTTGGGGACTCACCTTGTTACGAATCGTCGCGCCGTGCGGGGTCGCGTGCGCGGCGTTGTCCATCACCTCGACGAGCACGGCTTCGGCCCTGCTCGCGATCGCGGGCGCGCTGGCGGCGGCGATCCTCGCGTTGTCCGCGCCGGTCGCGTCGGCGGCCGCGAACGCGCTCGCGTACGGGGACGAACAACGATTCGTCTTGCACACGCCGTTGCCGCTGCTGCTCGGACCGATCCCGATAGCCGTCGCGCTCGCCGGCCTCGGCTTCAGCGCCGGACCACTCCTGCTCGCGGCCGGTCGCGGGGTTGCGGGCGCGGTCGCGGTGGTCGTCGGAATTCCCGCCGCGCTCTTGCTGGTGCGGCTGTTACACCCGCTGTCCTGCCGCTGGCTCGTACTCGTCCCCGCGGGGATTGCCGTCGCCGATCCGCTCACGCTGACCGAGCCGGTCCTGGTGCGCCGGGATCGCATCGCCCGGATCCGCCGCACCGCGAGCGCCGCGCTCCCGCCCGGCGCGCTCGATCTCCGGCTGGGAACACTCACGGGCGGGGTCACCGCCGAGCTGTCGGCGCCGGTCGAGTTCGGGCGCCGGCGCGGGCGCGCGAACGCCGAGGTCATCACGACCACGGTCCTGGCGCTGTCGGTCGTGCGCGCCGATCAGGCGCTGGCGCGGGCGCGTGAGCGACGCATCAACGCCTGACGATCACTCGGCGACGATGCCGCCGCCGCAACAGAGGTCGTGGTCGTAGAACGCGATCACTTGGCCGGGAGCGACGCGCGGCTGCGGCGACTCGAAACGGAGGTCGTTCCCGTCGAGCGTGGCGGGCACCGGCGCGCCGTGCGCGCGCGACTGCACGAGCATCGACGACGGGAGCTCGCGCGAGAGCCGTATATCGCGCAGCCGCGCGCGCTCGTGCAGAAGCGCGTCGCGGGGCCCAACTGTCACGGTGCCCGTCGCATGGGCGATGTCGGTGACGTAGCGGCGCTCGCCGACTGCGACTCCGAGCCCGCGCCGCTGACCGATCGTGAACGCGTCGATGCCGTCGTGAACACCGACCACCGCGCCGCGCTCGTCGACGATCGAGCCCTTGCGGCGCGGGATCCGAGCACCGAGAAACGCCTCACGCCCTCCCCGCTCGATGAAGCATACGTCCATGCTCTCGCGCTTGTCGGCCGTTCGAAGCCCGAGGGAGCGCGCGTGATCGCGCACCTCGGCCTTCGTCATCTCGCCGACCGGAAACCGCGCTCGCGCGAGCTCGGCCGCGCCGAGCATGTAGAGCACGTACGACTGGTCCTTCGCGCGATCGACCGCGCGGCGCAGCGCCGGCCCGGCCGGCGTCGACGCGATGCGCGCATGATGACCGGTCGCGACGAGGTCGTAGTCGAGGGTCCGGGCCCGTTCGAGCACACGCCCGAACTTCAGTGAGCGATTGCATTCGACGCACGGGTTGGGCGTCTCACCCGCGGCGTACGCGTCGACATACGGCGCGACGACCGAGGCGTCGAACGCGTCCGAGAAGTTGAAGACGTAGTGTGGGATTCCCAGCTGCGCGGCGACGCGGCGAGCGTCCTCGACGTCGGAAACGCTGCAACACCCGCTGTCGCTCTCGCCACCCCACAGCTTGAGCGTGACGCCCGTGACGTCGTGGCCGTCGTCGAGCAGCCGCGCGGCCGCGACCGACGAATCGACGCCGCCGCTCATCATCACCATCACCCGTGCCATCAGCGGGCTCGCAGCTTGGCGACGACCTCGGGCACCGTGGAGAGCGCGGCCTCGACATCGGCCGGAGTCGACGCATAGCCGAGGGAGAAGCGCACCGACGACAGCGCCCGCTCCCGCGGCATCCCCATGGC
>DATJAA010000069.1:0-9871 GCA_035516815.1 Acidimicrobiia bacterium
CGCTCACCTTCGGCAAGACGTACAAGTGCACTGCGGTCGCGACCAACACGGTGGGCGACAGCGCGCCCTCGACCGCTTCGAGCACCTTTGTCGCGGCGGCGATTCCCGCGGCACCGTCGGTCACGGCCATCACGCGAGGAATGAATTCCGCGAGCGTCGCGTTCACCGTGCCCGCGAGCAACGGCTCGGCGATCAAGGGCTATACCGCAACGTGCACGTCGACCGATGGCGGGACGTCGCGTACGGTGAACGGCACGAAGTCGCCGATTGCCGTCACGCTCCTCACGAACGGGAACACGTACTCGTGCACCGCTCTCGCCACGAACGGCGTCGGCGCCGGCCCGGCGTCCCTCCCGTCGAGTGCGTTCGTCGCCGCGACGCCACCGGCCGCGCCGACGGTCAGCGGCGTCACCCGCGCCTCGGGCGCGGTCTCGGTTGCTTTCACGACGCCGGCCAACGGCGGCGCGGCGATCGCGAGCTACAAGGCGACCTGCAGCTCGAGCAACGGTGGCGTGACCCGGACCGGCACGGCTGCGGGCACGCCCGTCACCGTGACCGCGCTCACGAGCGCGAAGAGCTACACGTGCACGGTTGTGGCCGTGAACGCGATCGGGACGAGCAGCGCGTCACCGGCCTCGGCCGTGTTCGTTGCGGCCGCGGTACCGACTGCACCGAAGATCTCCAGCCTGACCCGTGGCACGAACGCCGTCTCGGTCGCGTTCGTCCCACCCGCCAACAACGGTGACACCATCACCGCTTACACCGTTACCTGCACTTCGACGAACGGCGGCGCGACGAGTGCCGCGTCGGGCGCGACGTCGCCGGTGCTGGTGTCGTCGCTCACGAACTCGAAGAGTTACGGCTGCCGGGTGGTCGCCACGAACACCCTCGGCGACAGCGCGCCGTCGGCCGTGAGCTCGTTCGTGGCGGCGGCGGCGCCCGACGCACCGACGGTCACCGGCGTCACCGCCGCGAACGGCACCGCCACGATCGCGTTCGCCGTGCCCAACTCGAACGGCGCCGCCATCACCAAGTATCTGGCCACCTGCACCTCGACCGACGGCGGCACGACACGAACCGGGAGCAACACGCGCTCGCCGGTCAACGTCACCGGTCTGACCGTCGGCAAGACCTACACCTGCCAGGTGACCGCGACGAACGCCCTCGGAACGAGCATCGCATCGGTGTCGTCGGCGACCTTCACGGCCTGAGTCCGGTTCCACCGGAGCCGCCACGCCGTTCACGGCAGCCTCATCGCGAAGACGAACTGGATGCTGCACGCGTGGGTCGTGCCCGGCTACGACTCGCCGCAAGGTGTGTTCAGTCACCTGAATGCGGCGATCACCTGCCGGGACGGCTCGTACAACACGGTGCCGTTGAACCAGCTCGGAGAACGCACAACGGCTTGCGTCGACGGCGGCGAGTGAGCCCAGGCTCGATCAGTCGGCCGCGTCGGAGAGCACGCGCGCTTCGCTCGTGAGGTGATACTTCTCGCGGAAGTCGCGGAGCCCGTAGCCCGTCAGAGTCGTGGCATCGACGGCGCGAGCCGAAGCGCTGCGCTGTAGCCCGAACATCGGCGCGAGCTCGCCGAAGTAGTTGCCGCCGACGATGACTGCGATTGGCTCCTCAGTGCCGTCGTCGCGGGTGCGGAACAGCTCGACGCGACCGGACTCGACGACATACACGAGGTCGCCGCGGTCCCCCTGGCGGAACACGAGCTCGCCCGGGTCCAGATCGAGCTTCTCCGGTGCACGCGGAGACGTGTCGGCGCGGGGTGTGAGGTTCACCACGCGATCCGCAAGCGGGATCATGCGTTCGTCGTGCGTGGCCACCACGACGAGGTGACCCTCGTCGGCGAGCCCGCGGATCAGCTTCAACACGCCTTCGACCTGGATGTAGTCGAGGTGCGCAGTCGGCTCGTCGGCCAGCAGCACCGGTGGTTCGTGGGCCAGCGCGCGCGCGATGGCGACGCGTTGCTGCTGCCCGCCCGACATGTCGGAGGGCCGGTGATGCAGCCGGTGCTCGAGATCGACCTGCTTCAACAGGGCGACGGCCCGTTCGCGGGCCGGCCGGCGGCGCATCCCCGCCGCGCGCAGCGGCACCATGACGTTCTCGACGGCGGTCAACGAAGGGACGAGATTGAACGCCTGGAACACGACCCCGACCGTGCGACGCCGGTACTGCGTGAGCGCGTTCCCGCGAAGAGTCGTGACCTCGATCCCCGCAACCTCGGCCGTGCCGCACGCCGGCGTGAGGATCGCGGCGAGCACCGACAACAGCGTCGTCTTCCCGCAGCCGGAGGCGCCGAGCAGGAGTACGAGCTCGCCGCCGGACGCGTCCAGCGAGAGACCGTCGATGGGCCGGACGGGGTAGCCGCCGGACGAGTACTCGATGACAAGGTCGCGAACCTTCAGCTCCGCACCGGTTGCGCCCACCGTCAGCCTCCGAATGCGAGCGCGGGATCGACGGTGACGGCGCGCCGCAATGCGACCAGCGACGCGACGAGCCCGATCACGATGGCAACAAGGGGCAACGCGACATAGGCGGAGCGAGGGACCTCGACGCTCATCGACATCAGCGGCTTGATCGCGAACGCCAGCAATGTCGCCGCGATCGCCGAGCACAATGCCAGCACGACCGCTTGAAACGCGAGACCCGACAAGAGCGTACGAGTGGTCACGCCGGTCGCCTTGAAAACTGCGAAGTCACGCGAACGCTCGATCGCCTGGAGGTACAGCACCGAGCCGATGATCCCGGCCGCGACGATCCAGAGTAGGACCGTGATGAAGCTGATCGTCTGGGTGGCATGACGCATCGGCCGGCCGAGGTCGGCTTCGACTCTGGGGTTCGAAAGCACGTGGAATCCCGGCGGCGGTGCCGACAGCGTGCCGTCGACGACGATCGCGGTCGCGAGCGGTGCACCGTCGAGCGCGGAGGCCTGGAGGTCGGCGATCGTCACGAAGGCGGCCGGCGTTCCGGCGAAGTACGTGATGCCCTTGGTGTGGCCGACGACCGTGAACTCGTGTCCGGCCAAGGTGACGCGCCGGCCGAGCGCGAGCCCGAGCGACCGGTCGGTCACGAGATCTCCGCGCGTGCGCACGCCGTGGCCGTCGACGATGGTCGGCTGCGCGATCCCGTTCGGCACGATCCCGATGAGATTGATGTCGTTCACCTTGTCGGTGGTCACCGTCGACCGGAAGAGTGCGACCGGCTCGGCGTGGGTGACGCCGGGCAGGGCACTCACCTTCGACGCTTCCGATTCCGGGAAGACCTGCGTGCTCGTGAACGGGCCCGACACCGAATTCGGCACGACCCACTGATCGACGTGGAACGCGCCGACCGCGCGCCGGATCTCGTTGTGGAAGCTGGCGCTCACCCCACTCATGATGACCGTCAGCGCGAAGACGAGCCCGGCCGCGAGCACGCCGATGAGGAAACGCCGGCGCCGCCACTGGAGGTCGCGCAGGCTCACGAACAGCACGGGCGGGAGCGTACAGGTGCCTCACGCGAATGCACCATGTGGTGCTCGATCCAACCCGCGCCGCTTTCGATTCACTGTCGCCGGCGCGCGCCGCGGCGCACTCGGCTTTCCGTCGGCGACGATCAGGGGGCGTCGAACTCGTCGAATGCAAGCGCGTATGCCATCGCAGTGAGCGACAAGCCGTCGACCATCTCGTTGGCGCGCACGATGCGGCGCACTTCGTCGAGCCGTACCCATTCGATGCGTTCCGACTCACCCGCGTCGGTCGGGTCGCCGACGTGCGTGGCACCGTCGGCCAGGAAGATGTGGAACCTCTGATCGCTGATTCCATTGGTGGGGTTGAAGTGAACGAGGTGACGGAGACGGCCGGGTTGCCAGCCGGTCTCTTCGAGTGTCTCCCGCGCCGCGGCCGACTCCGGGCTCTCGCCCGGGTTCAGCCCGCCGGCCGGGATCTCCCAACCCCATGTGTCGGTGATGAACCGATGCCGCCAGAGAAGGAGCACGCCGCGGTCGGGATCGTGGACGACCGTTCCCGCGGCCTGGTTCGGCATCCGCACGACATGATGACCGAAGCGCGCGCCGCCCGGAATCTCGACGTCGACGAGTGACAACCGCACCCAATCACTGTCGTAGAGGACTTGTTCGCCGTGCACCAGCCAACGCACCGGACGAGGCTAGTTCCGGCGTTGGTACCGTGCGCCTGTGCGAGACGTCCCGGATTCGCCGTTCGAGGGTTGGGAACCGCCGGACTACCGCGTCGACGCGAACGGGAAGGTCGTCGGCGCGACACCGGGAGCCCGCAACAATTGGGGTCGTTTCGGCGAGCTCGATCAGATCGGCACGGCCAATCTGTTGACCGCCGACCGCGTCGCCGCGGCCGCGGCACTCGTTCGTACCGGCCGGCGCTTCTCGCTCGCACTCCCGATCGGACCGCCGACGCCCGGCGGCTACCGCGCCGATCCGCTGCATCTCTACAACTTCGCGGCGGGCGACGGCGTGCTCGGCAGCGGGCGCGGAGGCGACGCGTTCCAGGTGTCGGACGACTACGTGGTCATGGCGCTCCAAGCGTCGACACAACTCGACGGCTTCGGGCACGTCGGCGGCGACCACGCGCTCTACAACGGCTACTGGGCCGGACTCGTGACGGCCACCGGGGGCGCGCGCCGTCTCGGCGTGCATCATCTCGCTCGTCGCGGCATTGTCGGGCGGGCGGTCCTGCTCGATGTCGCGCGCCAGCTCGGCGTCGACCGGCTCGATCCCGGCTTCCCGATCGGACCGGACGAGCTCGACGCGACAGCTCGCACGCAGGGAGTCGAGGTCGTCACTGGTGACATCGTGCTCGTGCGCACGGGGCACCTGGGATGGAAGCTCTCGCTCTCGTCCGCCGCGCCGGAAGCCGCGAGTCGCCACGAGCCGGGGATCTCGACGCGTGCGATCCCATGGCTACACGATCACGACGTCGCGATGATTGCCACCGATAATGCTGCGTGCTCCGTCGTCCCGCCCGAGCCGGGCGATCAATTCCTCACGTGGCACGTTGCCGCGCTGCGCGATCTCGGCGTACTCGTCGGCGAGCTGTTCGATCTCGACGAACTTGCGAACGACTGCGCGAGCGACGGTGTGTACGAGGGCATGTTCGTCGCCGCGCCGATGCCGATCGTCGGATCGAGCGGCTCGCCGCTCAACCCGATCGTTCTGAAATGAGCGTCTGACCACCGACCGGACCGGAATCGGGATCGCTCACCGTCGGTCTATGTGGTCTTCCGTCGTCCGAGGAGGACTCCGCCGACGCCCGCGATGAGGCCGAGTGCGCCGATGATGATCGCGATGATGGCGATGGTCTTGGCGTTGTCGACGTCGTCTTTGGAGGCGGTGGTGGTGGCGGCGGGGGTGGTTGTCGCGTTGTCGGCGGCGGTGAGGGTGAGGACCGGTTCGGGGTTGTCGGGTTCGGGTCCGCCGGGCGGGGTGACCTGGGTCCAGTCGACGGTGCTGGCGTCGCTATAGGTCTGGATCGTGGGGAACGCGAGGGTGTCTGCGTCGTCCGGGAGGCCGACCGAGACGCGGAACTCGGCGAAGTGGTCTTGGGTGATGCCTTTGCCGTCAGTGGCCGTCCAGGTGACGGACTTCACGCCGGTGCTGACGGGGCCGTCGTCGGTCTGGATTTGTTGGCCGGCGGGGAGTTGGAGCGGGGTCGTTTGGGCGGTCCAGCCGGGCATGGCTTCGACGAGGGCTTCCGCGATGGGGTGGTCGGTGGGGAACTGGACGGTCACTTTGGTGGTGGTCGCGTTGTCCTTTTCGTTGGGGACGACGAATGCGAGCACGGCGTCGCTGCCCTTCGGCGCGGACGCGGGCTCGACTTTCACGTGCGCCCACGCAGGCCCCGCGAACAAGACGAGCGCCACGCTCGTGGTGGCGACGATGACGGCGACGCGACGCAACATGATTGCCTCCCCCGGAGCGGTTGTGCTCGCGCGCAGGCGTCGCAGAAAGCGGAATTCGTGCGCTTGCACCTCACGCGTTCGCGCAATTGCTTAGCCGACCGCGGCGCGGCCTTGGGTCATCCCGCGTGCCGCGTGCGGAAAAAGAGGGTCCCGCCGGCGTACCGGCGGGACCCGGCCGAGGGCCGAGTGGGGGTCGGTCCTCGACGATCTGCGGGCGAACACTACAGACCGGGCCGCCCGCGTGCTCGTTCGAGACGTTCTTCGGGCGAATGCGTAGCGCCCTTCGAAACACGAATGCGTCGCGTTCTCCGGAATTGGCAAGAATGTCTGCGATGCGGATGACGTTCCTGGGGCACGTGGGGTTCTCGATGGAAACCCGGGGCGGGACGCTCCTGTGCGATCCGTGGTTCACGCCTGCGTACTTCGGCTCCTGGTTCCCGTTCCCGCGTAATGATCGTCTCGCAACGGAGGCGTTCACCTCACCCGATTACCTGTATGTGTCACACCTCCACCGTGATCACTTCGATGCCGCCTGGCTCAGCGCGCGCGTCGACAAGCGCGCCCGCGTCCTGTTGCCCGACTTCGATGTGCCGTTCCTCGAACGCGAACTGCGAGCGATCGGCTTCGAGAGCTTCGTACGGTGCCCGAACGGGCAGCCGGTCGATCTCGACGGATTGGAGGTGACAATCCTCGCGTTCACCACTCCCGCTGACGGCCCGCTCGGCGACTCGCTGCTCGTGGTCGACGACGGCAGCGCACGCGTCCTGAACCAGAACGACGCGCGGCCCGGTGATCCCGACGCCCTGCGCGCGCTCGGGCCGTTCGACATGCAGATCGTTCAGTTCTCGGGCGCGATCTGGTACCCGATCGCGTACGACTTTCCTGTCGAGCTCAAGACGCGACTTGCCCGGGAGAAGCGCGTGAACCAGATGGCGCGCGCCCGCCAGTACATCGAGTGGGTCGATGCCGCGCACGTTCTTCCCTGCGCGGGTCCACCCGCCTTCCTCGACGACGACTTGTTCGCGCTGAACGACTTCGACCGCGATCCGGCGAACATCTTTCCCGATCAGTCCGTGTTCCTCGAGCTGCTTCAGGAGGCGGGAATCACGCGTGGTGAGCTCGTGGTTCCCGGGTCGCTCGTCGATGTCGACCGTGCGGAGTGCAAGGTGATCCACCCGGGAGACGCGAGCGAGACGGCGCGACCGTTCGTGGACAAACGCGCGTATCTCGAGGAGTACCGGCGCGACTGGGACGCGTGGCTCGGGCGCGAGAGGGAAGGCTGGTCACACGGCCGACTCGACCTCGTCGCCGAGCTGGCGCCGTGGTTCGAGCCGCTCCTGCGAAGCGCGCCGATCACGTCGGCCGGCGTGGCCGGCAACGTCGTGCTCGATGTCGGCGAGCCTGGTGGCGACATATGTATCGACTTCGTCGAGTCCGAGGTTCGCGCCTGGAAGGGTGAGGGCCGTGACGCCTACGTCTACAAGGCGGATGTCGACCGCAGGCTGATCGAGGCCCTGATCGAACGCAGGACCGAGGACTGGGTCAACTCGCTTTTCCTGTCCTGCCGGTTCGTCGGTCACCGCCCCGACCCGGCGAACTTCAACGAGTTCGTGATGACCTTCTTCAAGGCGCTCTCACCCGAGCGGATTGCGTACGTCGAGCGGTGCTACCGGGAGCGGCGGGAGCAGGTCGACGAGTTCTTCGAGCGCGACGGTTGGCGCATCGAGCGCTTCTGCCCGCACCGCCAGGCCGACCTGACACGTTTCGGCGAGATCGACGACGGCGTGCTCACCTGCAGCCTCCACCATTGGCAATTCGATCTCGCGACCGGTCGATGTCTCACGAGCGACGACCGCAGTATTCGATGTTCCCGGCTCGAGGAGCAACATCCGTGACCGCCTTCAACCACGTCGGCCAGTGTGTGACGGATCTCGATCGCTCGAAGCGCTTCTATTGCGAGCTGTTCGGCTTCGTACTCGAACGCGAGATCAATCCGCCCGACGACAGCTCTGCCAAGCTGATGTCGCTCACACCACCGCTCGGAATGACCGCGGCATACCTCGTGCGCGACGGTCTCGTACTCGAGCTCCTCCACTACTCGGCGGCGGCGCAGACCAAACCGTACCGAGCGCGAACGCTGAACGAGCCCGGCCTCACGCACATCTCTCTCTCGGTCGACGACATCGACGCGGTCTGCGCGCGCGTTCCCGAATACGGCGGGGCGGTCATTGCGTCCTCGAACATCGGTGCGGCCATGTTCGTACGAGATCCGGACGGTCAGCTGGTCGAACTCCTCCCGATGACCTATCGCCGCCACCTCGACGCTCAGGGCTATCGCTAGCGCGTACTCCTCCGGCCGTCGCCGGCGCCGAGCTTCGGTCCGTCCCCGCGTGCAGGCCGGGACTCCGCACCGGAGACTTGGTCGAGATTTCGGCGACGGACGTACGTGCCAGACTGCAGCGTGCGCACGACGCTCCGCCCCGTCGCGGTCGCCTTCCTCGTGTTCGGGACGTTCGCGGGCGCATGGGCGGTCGCGACGGTCGACCTCGAGCGAACGTTCGGGCTCTCCGATGCCGGTCTCGGCGCGCTGCTCGCGGCCGGCATCGCGGGCGCGACGGCTGTCGCCGCGATCGGCGGTGCGGTGACCGACCGCTGGGGCGCGAGGGCGACGATGGTGCGCGCGCTCCTCGGTTGGGGCGCGCTGCTCGCGATCGAAGCCGCCGCACCGCACCTGATCCTGTTCGCGCCCGCGCTCGTCCTCGCGATGGCGGCGGGTGGTCTCGTCGACGTCGTGATGAACATCGTCGCCGCCGACGCGCTGTCGCACGACGCGGGCCGGCTCGTCCGCTTCCACGGGCTCTTCAACGGAGGTTGCGTCGTCGGCGCGGCGATCACCGGCATCGTGTTGCGGTTGGGCGGTTCCTGGCGCGCGGTCTGGCTCGGCATCGCGGTTGTCGCGGTCTTGACCGGCGTGTTGACGCGCCGCGCGCGCATTCCGGAACCCGAGCGCTTCGACCATCCGTCGATGTGGCGGGCACTCGCCGGATTGCGGCACGAAGGTCTCGTCGTCCTCGCGGTCGTCTTCGGTGCGGCCGCGATGGTCGAGGGCGGTATCGCGACATGGGGCATCTTGTACCTGCGCGGACATCTCGGCCTCGGGGTTCTCGCGGGTGTGAGCGCGTACGTCGTCGGCGAGAGCCTTGCCACCGCTTCCCGGTTCGGCGCCCGGCCGATCGTCGGCGCGTTGGGCACGCGCCGGGCGGTCGTCGCCGGCGCGTCGCTCTCGGCGGCCGGCATCGCGACGGAGGCGCTGTGCGGCGCGGCCGGGCTCGCGGCCGCCGGGCTCGCGGCGGCTGCAGTCGGCATCTCGATCGTCTGGCCGTTACTTCTTGCCGACGTCAACAACGAAGCCCGCCACCCCGCGCTCGCCATCGGCGGCGTGACGGCGTGCGGCTATCTCGGCATGGTCGCGGGCCCGCCCCTCGTCGGCACGCTGTCGGCGCTGTTCGGCCTCCGGACCGGCCTCCTCGTGCTCGCAGGCATCGCGCTGTTCGTCGCGCTCGTTCCCGCGCACGTCCGCGTACCGGAGTCGGTCGAAGTCGACTGACGGGCGGGCTGTTCCGCGGGCTCCGAGCCCGCCGCGGCGTTCGTTCAGGCGAGATCGCCGGCCGGGCCGTCGGGCAGCCAGACGTTGCTGAACGCGCGCCGCAGGAGCGGGGTTTGCGCGTCCAACGTCTCCGCGAGCTCGACGCTCGCCTCCGCGGTGGTGGCGGCGGCGACGAGCGGCGCCGGCGCGGCGTCGACGCTTCCCGCAATGGGCGGGTCGGCGATGGTCTCGACGGCCGGTTGGGCGCCTGCACCTTCGCCGGCGCGTACGTCGTTCACCGCGGTCAGACCGGGCAGCTGCACCGCACTCGTCGCGGTTCGCCGCCGACGCGCGCGCGCCACC
>DATJAA010000070.1:0-5855 GCA_035516815.1 Acidimicrobiia bacterium
TCGAAGAATGGTGCCCCGAGCTCGGCATCGTCGGCGTGTCGGTCGACTACCGGCTCGCGCCCGAGATGCCGTACCCGGGCCCGCTCGAGGACTGCTACCGCGGACTCGTGTGGACGTACGAGCACGCCGACGAGCTCGGCATCGACCCGGACTGCATCGGCATCACGGGCGTCAGCGCGGGTGGAGGTCTTGCCGCCGCGCTCGCACTCCTGGCGCGCGACCGCGGCGAGGTGCCCATCGCGTTCCAGCTCCTCGACTCGCCCATGCTCGACGACCGGCAGGTCACGCCGTCGAGCCGGAAGGACGACCTCGCGGTCTGGAGTCGTAGCTCCAACACGTTCGGGTGGCAGGCGTACCTGGGCGACCTCTACGGCCGCGACGACGTTCCGGTCACCGCCGCCCCGGCGCGTGCGACCGATCTCTCCGGTCTGCCGCCCGCGCTCGTCTCGGTCGGCGCGGTCGACGGCTTCCGCGACGAGGACATCGACTACGCGCAGCGCCTGAACCAGGCCGGCGTACCGGCCGAGCTTCACGTCTACCCGGGCGCGTGCCACGGCTTCAACGTCATCGCACCCGATGCCGCCGTCACCAAGCAGTGCAAGCGCAACATCCAGGACTGGTTGCGCGGCCGGCTCGGTCGGTGATTCAGCCGACCACCCCCCCGGCGCCGGTAGGTGACCTCCGAGATGCGGCCGAGAACCTTGGTGAGCAGCCGGTACTGCTCGTTTCCGTAGGGCCACTGCGTCACGATCCTCCCGCTCGCCGAGGAGAAGTAGTTCTTGCTCATGGTCCACGACGTCCCCGCCATCTTGGACTGAAGCCACCGATACCACCGCGCGTCGAAACTGGCCTGACCTCGACTGCGGTGACGCGCTCGCGGGTCATGCGTCTGATCGCGCGCACCGCGTACTCCGCCTGGCTCTCGAGCATGATCACGATCTCGCCACCGTTGGTTCCCGGCCCGTAGGGCATGAAGAAGTTCGGAAAGCCCGGCACCGTGATACCGAGGAATGCGCGCGGCTCCCCGGCCCAGTGCTCCTGGAGCGTGCGACCGCCGCGGCCGACGACGCGCAGCCGGCTCAGGTAGTCGGCGGGCCGGAATCCGGTGGCCAACACGATGACGTCGACCGCGCGCGACACCCCCTCGGCATCGACGATCCCGTCGCGCGTCACCGCGGCGACAGCCCGCGTGACCAGCTCGACGTTCGCCTGTTTGAGCGCGGGATAGAAGGTGCTCGCGAAGACCGGCCGCTTGCCCGGATAGGGGTACTTCGGCGTGACGGCTTCGCGCAGGTCGGGCCGGTCCGCGAACTGACGATCGATGTAGCCGAGGCAGAACTGCCGGCGCACCTCGTTGATCCTGGTTCCGGGTCGGTAGAGATGCCCGCGCCACAGACTCTTCTCGAGCATGTACTTCTGCCGCCAGCGTTCGCGCCGGCGCCGCCACCGTTTGGCGAAGGAGGCGCGTTCCTCGTCGGTGAGGTCGCGCTCGCCTTTGGGCATGACCCACCCGGGCTCGCGCTGGAACACATCGAGCTTTCTTCACGATCGGCTGTATGGCCGGCACGACCTGCGTGGCCGACGATCCGGACCCGATCACGGCCACGACCTTGCCGGTCAGGTCGTGCTCATGCTCCCAGCGGGCGGTATGGAACTTGGGCCCGGTGAAGTCGTCGAGCCCGGGCCAGCCGGGCTCGCGGGGCACGTTGAGAAAGCCGACCCCGCTCACGAGCACATGACACTCGGCGCCGGTCCCGTCACCGCAGCGGAGCATCCAAACGTGGCGGTCGTCTTCCCAGGTCGCCGACTCGACGGTGACGCCGAGTCGGAGGTGCGGCCGGAGCCCGAACTCGTCGACCGTGTCCTCGAGATATTTCTGCAGCTCGGGTTGCCGGGATCGCCTGACGCGCCGCGAAGAGCGAAGTGATCACGCGATCTCCGGATGCCGCCCCGGACGCACGTCGGTCGCGTCGAGCTGTGATTCGTCGACCCGGATCGGTGTGCCGTTGACGAGCACGTGGCGGACGCCGGTGGGCTCCTCGGCGGTCAGGCGTTCGGCGTCGGCGGGAAAGTCTCGTACGCGCCGGGTAGGTCCGGTGCCGACGGTGTCCGGATCGAACACGCACACGTCGGCCGCGTAGCCCTCGCGCAGGTAGCCGCGGCGCGCGAAGCCGAACATATCGGCCGGCTCGCCGGTCAGCTTTCGCACCGCGTGCTCGAGCGAGATGACGCCACGATCGCGGACCCAGGTGCCGAGCAGGTCGGTGGGGAGGGGCGCGTCGCACAGCTGGTCGACGTGCGCGCCGGCGTCGGAGAGACCGAGCACCACGTGGTCGTGGGTCAGGAGTCGACCGACATCGCCGATGTCGTCGTTGGCGATGTACGCGCGGAAGCGCGTCGTGAGATCTTCCTCGATTGCGATCTCGCACATCACGTCGAGCGGGCTGCACCCTCGTTCGCGCGCGAGCTCGCTCACCCGCCGGCCCTGCAGCTCGGGGAAACGCTGCGACTCGGAGACCTCGAACGTGTCCCATCGCGGCTTCATCGGCGATTCCTCGAGGTCGGCGCTCGCCTCGGCCCGCCAGCTCGGATCGCGGTATGCCGCGAGGCGCACGGCGCGGCTCACTTTCATCAGCTCGCCGAACACCTTGCCGGTGTTCAGGCTGTACGCGTCGGCCATCGTGAACTGCATGGTGAGGGGTCGGGGCGTGACCTGCGGCCAGACGTTCGCGCCGCGCGCCAGACCCTCCTCGTGCAACCGGACGGGCTCGAGATGCTTACCGGCGGGCGCCGCGAACAGCGGGTAGGTGAACGGCCGGCCGATGCGCGGCTGCCAGTCGTAAACATCGGCATACGTGCACTGCTCGCCGGGCGTGATGAGCACCACGCCCCTGCCCGCGTCGCTCACCGCGAGGAAGAGCGCCTCTACTTCATCGGCTGCGGCGAACCGGCTCGGGACGGGCTTGCCCCCGACGCCGCGGTGCGCGAAGGAGAAGCTGGTGGAGAAGCCGGCCGCTCCTGCCGCGAGCGCCTCGCGCACGAGGGAGGTCATCCGCTGGATCTCGTCAGGGGTGGCGGCGCGCTCGTAGGCCGCGTCGCCCATCACATAGAGCCGCACCGCGGAATGCCCGACGTACGCGGTGAAGTTGACGACGGTTCCGCGGCGACCGACGAGATCGAGGTACTCAGGGAACGTCGCGAAATCCCACGACACACCCGCCATGAGTGTGGCCGGATCCATGTCCTCGACGTTCTCGAGCGTCCCGACGATGAGGTCGTGGTGCTCCGGACGCGTCGGTGCGATCGAGAATCCGCAGTTGCCGGCGACGACCGTGGTGACGCCGTGGAAGCACGAGGGTCGCAGCGCCGGATCCCAGAAGACCTGCGCGTCATAGTGCGTGTGGATGTCGATGAAGCCGGGCGTGACGGCACAGCCGGAAGCGTCGAGCTCGCGGCCGCCCCGCAGACCCGGCCCGATGCCGACGATTTCGCGCCCGGCCAGCGCGAGGTCGGCGACGCGCCCGGGACCACCGGCCCCGTCGAAGATCGTTCCCCCGCGGATGACGATGTCGGCGCTCATCGGAACTTCCCTCTCACGAAGCTGCGTGCACGGTAGAACGCGACGATTGCGTCGCGGTCGCGGATCGCGGGCCACACGCGATCGGATCGGCCGGCGCGATCACGGTTCATAAGGGAACCGGTACAGCCGGGCGCAGTTGGCGGCGGTGATCTTGTCGACGTCGTCGCCGGAAAGCGCGCCGAGGGACTCCTCGATCGCCCGCCGCGACTCCGGGAACGTGCTGTCGACTCCCACAGGTCGGGCGGTACGGCTGAGAGGTCGAGATGGTCGTCGCAGGAGTGGATGCGATTCACCGGGACGGCTCACTTCGGCGTCGGGTTGGAGGGCGACGCCAGCAGCTCTTTGATCGGGATGGGCTTCGCACCCGCGGTCGTGCCCCCGTCGACGGGCATAACGATCCCCGTGATCTGGGCGGCCCGTTCGCTCGCCAGGAAGAGTGCCGCGTTGGCGACGTCGCGCGGTGAGCCCACGCGCTGCAGCGGCTGCATCGCCCGCACTATCAACGACTGGTCCATCGCCGCGTTGATCGCAGTGGGGATGTGCGCCGGCGCGATGCAGTTCACCCGGATCCCGAGCGCGGCCAGCTCGACCGCCGTCGACCGGGTGACGTGGATGACCGCCGCCTTCGTAGCGCGGTATGCCATCACGCCCGCGCCGGCGTTTATCCCACCGATCGAAGTGGTGTTGATGATCGCCCCGCCGCCGTGATCCGCCATGTGGCGCGCCGCGCGCTGGATACCAACCATCACTCCGAAGATGTTCACGGCCATCACGCGGTCGAAGTCGTCGAAGTCGTCGTCGAGGAACCGCTTGAACGAGCCGCCGACGCCGGCGTTGTTGCACATGATGTGCAGCCCGCCGAACCGCTCGACTGCGAAGTCGACCAGGGCCTGGATCTGTTGCGCGTCGGTGACATCGGTGGGCTTGAACGCGGCTGCGTCGCCGAGCTGCGCCGCCAACGCTTCACCGCCATCGTGGTTCACGTCGGCGATGACGACGTTCGCGCCTTCCTCGACGAAGAGCTCGACCATTCCGCGCCCCAACCCGCTGGCGCCGCCGGTCACGATCGCGACCTTCCCCGCGAGCTCCGGCCCCGACGTCACGATTCCGCCTCACGATGCTCGCTCACGCTTCCTCGATCCAGAAGCGGGGGCTCGTGTCGATGTCGTGACGGGCGAAGATCGCGTCGATCTCGGCGAGGTCGTCGTCGCTGATCGACCACCCGACGGCACCCGCGTTGTCTTCCACCTCCGTGACGGTGCGACAGCCGACGAGCGCGGTGCTTATCGCGGGGTGCGAGATCGCCCAGCGCAACGCGAGCTGCGGCAGGCTCTTGGAGTAACGGACGGCCACCCCTTTCAGCTCCTCTACCGCGCGGACGTTGTCCTTGAACTTCTCGGGCCCGAACAGCGCGGCGAACATCTTGATCGCGCCCATGTTGCCCTGGCGCGACCGCCAGTCGGCGCTGCCGAAGTCGTGGTCCTCGCTGAACGTGCCCGTCAGCAGACCGAACGCGAGGGAGCCGTACGCCATGAAGCCGATCCCGTGCTCCTCGCAGTAGGGCAGGATGTCGCGCTGCATCCTCCGGTCGAACATGTTCCAGCCGTACTGGACCACATCGACCCGCCGTACGGCCATGCACGCCTCGATCTCGTCGGGCTTGAAGTTCGAAAGGCCGACGAAACGCACCTTGCCCTCGCGGACGATGTCGTCGAGCGCCAGCATCGTCTCCTCGAAGGGCGTCTCCCGATCGGGCCAATGCACGAGATACACGTCGACGTAGTCGGTTCCGAGGTTCTTCAGGCTCTTGTCGATCGATGTGACGACACGCTCCCGGCTGCTGTCACGGAGGTTGGGCATGTCGCGGTAGTTCATCCCGAACTTGGTGACGACGACGGCCTTGTCCCGGCGCCGGCCGAGCGCCTGGCCGAGTGCTCGCTCCGACGCGCCCATGCCATAGCCCTCAGCGGTGTCGAAGCAGTTGATCCCGAGATCGAGCGAGCGCGCGACGGCGCGCTGGAACTCCGCCTCCTCGATCTCGCCGTAGCCGCCCCCGACTTCCCAGCAGCCGTAGCCGATGGCCGAGACGTCGAGTCCCGTCTGTCCGAACGGCCGATGTTCCATGAGTTCCCCTCTCGAATCCCGCGCTACACCAGGCGGTAGCGCAGCGGTAGTTGTTTGATGCTGCCGTTGACGGCCGACTTCAGCCGTACGACCTCGCCCGACAGCTCGAACGACTCGAGCCGTGAGAGCAGGTGCCGGAAGATCATCTCGA
>DATJAA010000071.1:0-20144 GCA_035516815.1 Acidimicrobiia bacterium
GCCGGGTCATCGCCGGGCTGGGCCTTTCGGGTCCGCAGATCGTCGAGGGCTGGTACGGCCAGCCGTGGGCCCGGCCGATCGCGCGCACCCGCGACTACGTGGCCATCATGCGCAAAGTCTTCGAGCGGAAAGGGCCGGTCTCCCACGACGGCGACGCGATCAGTTTGCCGTACGCGGGCGCCGACGCCACCGGGTTGGGCAAGCCGCTCCGATCGATCCTGCACCCGAACCCGGAACTCCCCATCTACGTCGCGGCGGGCGGACCCACGAACGTCGCGCTCGCCGCGGAGATCGCCGACGGCTGGATCCCAATGGGACTCTCGCCCGCCAACGCGTCCGAGTTCCGCAGCACACTCGAGAAGGGCGCGGCGCGTTCCGGCCGTTCGCTCGACACGCTCGCCGTCCACGCGTCGACCACCGTGCATCTCACCGACGACGTCGCGGGCACCATCGCGAAGATGAAGCCGCGCATCGCGTTGTACGTCGGCGGCATGGGAGCGCGCGACCACAACTTCCACAAGGATGCGATGGCGCGACGCGGCTACGCGGACGCGGCGGAGCGGATCCAGGAGCTCTTCCTCGCCGGCCGGCGCGACGACGCGACGGGCGCGGTTCCCGACGAGTATGTCGACGAGGGTTCGCTCATCGGGTCGCCGGAGCGCATCGCGCAGCGGTTCGTCCCGTGGACCGAGTGCGGTATCAGCGGGTTGACGATCCATTCCGACCAGGACGAGGCGATCGAGCTCATGGCGTTTCTCGCGCGCCCGTTGCGCGCTACGTCGGAATCGACAGAAGGGAGCCGGTCGTGAACGACCCGTACGAGTTCATCGCGGTCGACGACGCCGCCACGGGTGTGCGCCGGATCACGTTGAACCGGCCCGCGAAGCGCAACGCGATCAACAACGGCATGCGCGCCGAGCTGTTCGCCGCGCTCGAAGCCGCCGACGTCGATCCTTCGATTCACGTAACGATCATCCGGGGCGCGGGACCTTGCTTCTCCGCCGGTTACGACCTGAAGCGCATCGCGAAGGAGGAGCGTCCCTACTACACCGCAGGCGGTGACGGCAGCTGGTCTCGCCATGTGACCGAGGGATGGGTGCGTATCTGGGATCTCGCGAAGCCCGTGATCGCGCAGGTGCACGGCTATGCGATGGCGGGTGGAACGGAACTGGTCGCGGCGTGCGATCTCGTCTACGCCACACACGACGCGACGTTCAGCTACCCCGTCGTGCGCGTCATCAGCCCGCCCGACTTCCAGTACCACCCGTGGCTCGTCGGGATGCGCAACGCCATGGAACTCGTCCTCACAGGCGACCCGGTCACGGGTGACGACGCGGTCCGGATGGGACTCGCCAATCGAGCCTTCCCGGCCGACGAGCTCGACGCGCGCGTCGTCGCGATCGCGGAGCGGATCGCCGGGGTTCCCGCCGAGCTCTTGCAGATCAACAAGCGCAGCGTCCACCGCGCGATGGAGATCATGGGTATCCGCACGGGTATTCGGGCCGGCTCGGAGCTGCAGGGTCTGGCGAGCCGGCTCCCTGCAGTGCAGGCGTTGCTGGCCGGTGACGCGCTCGCGACAGTGAAGCAGGCCGCAAGCGATTGACACGCCGGCCGGGTTGTGGACGAGGAGCACGCGCGGTCCGGCACACCGGCATCTCACCCTGACCCCCGACCGTCCTGGCCGCGCCCCCAACGAAGCAAGGAACTCCATGTCTTTCGTCGTCATCGACCGTCCCCGCCCCCGCATCGCCCTGGTCACACTCAACCGCCCCGAGCGCATGAACGCGATGGCGTTCGACGTCATGATCCCGCTGCGTGAAGCGCTCGAGACGCTCAGCCACGACAACGACGTGCGCGTGGTCGTGCTCACGGGCGCGGGCCACGGGTTCTGCTCGGGCGCCGACCTGGAGGACGCCGGCATCGTCCCCAACATCGACGGCCTCACCGTGACCTCGATCGCGCGCCGCGCGCTCGAACTGCTCGACGACGTCATCCACGCGATCCGCAAGATGCACCAACCCGTGATCGGTGCGATCAACGGGGCCGCGATCGGTGGTGGCTTCTGCCTTGCGTGCGCGTGCGACATCCGCATCGCGTCAGCGGCCGCGTACTTCCGCGCCGCCGGCATCAACAACGGCCTCACTGCGAGCGAGCTCGGGATCTCCTACCTCCTGCCGCGCGAGATCGGCTCGGCGCGCGCCTTCGACATCATGCTCACCGGCCGCGACGTCGACTCGGCGGAGGCAGAGCGGATCGGCCTCGTATCGCGGGTCGTGCGCCCAGATGACCTGCTCGACGCGTGCTACGGCGTCGCGGAGCGCATCATCGGCTTTTCTCGCGTCGGAGTCGAGGTCACGAAGCGGATGCTCTGGTCGAGTCTCGACGCTTCGAGCCTGAACGCGCACATGGACCACGAAGGAATCGCGCAGCTCTACGTCCGCCTGACGACCCAGAACTTCGAGGAGGCGATCCGGGCCCGCAAGGAGCAGCGCGGGCCGGTGTACCGCGACTGACTCTGCTTCCTTAGAATCCGGACATGCGCGGGCGCGGCGGTGACGACGAGGCGCAACACCCGCGCGAGGCCGGTTGGTACCCCGACCCGTGGAGTGCCGACGGCAAGGGCGAGCGCTACTTCGACGGCAAGAAGTGGGGTACATCGGAACGACCGCTCGCCCGGGCCGCCACCGTCACGAGCCTGGCACCGCGACGAGCGCGTGCGCGAAACGGTTTGCGCAAGTACGGCGCGCTGCTCGCGTTCATCGCGGCCGTGCTGGTCGTGTGGGGACTCCCGAAGGTCCTCCACCACGGATCGAACCGAGCGACGGTCGTCGAGGTGCCCGGGCCGACGATCACGCTGCCCGACCGTCCACCGCCGTCGGCGGAAGAGGCGGCCAGCCCCCTCGGCGCGCCGGCTCCCGTCCCTGCCGGCAACGGGAAGTTCGAGATCATGCGGTACCAGCCCGCTGCTCCCACCGTGCCGGTTGCGTGGGACCCGTGCCGGCCGGTGCACTACGTGGTGAACGGCGCGGGCGCGCCACCGGACGGCACGCGTCTCATCCGCACCGCGATCGCGCGACTCCAAGCCGCGACCGGCCTGCATTTCGTCGCCGACGGCCCCACCGCCGAACGACCGAGCCGGTTCCGTGCCGCGTACGAGCCGAAGCTCTACCCCGGCCGCTGGGCACCGGTGCTCATCGCGTGGAGCAACGAGAACGCGTACCCCGACCTGGCCGGGTACGTCGCCGGTGAGGCCGGGCCCGTAGCCGTGCCCGGAAGCGACACTCGGCTCGTCTACGTGAGCGGACAGGTCGTGCTCGACGACCGCGACCTCTCGGTCGCGCGTCTCCCCGACCGCGGGCTCGCGCTCGCGATCATCCAGCACGAGCTCGGACACCTCGCCGGCCTCGCGCACACGTCCGACCGCCGCCAGCTGATGTTCTCCGAGACGGAATTCAACGTCCGCAACTACGCGCAGGGCGACCTACGCGGCTTGTCGCTGCTCGGCCGGCAAGCGTGCTTCCCCGGCGTATAGCCGCGCTCCAGCGACCCGGCGCGCGCTACCTCGACCAGTACGACCCGTCGAGCATCTGCTCGAGCAGCTTGCGGAACATGATGAGGTCGTCGGGGTCGGCCGGTTCTTCCATCGTGCCGTACGCGATGCCGCGCTTGCTGGTGCGAATGGAGACGATCGCGAAACGCAGCGCGGCGTAGACCTCGAACCAGTCGAGGTTGCGGACTGCGTGACCTGTCAGCGCCTCGTACTCGGCAACGACCGAGTCGCGCTGCATGAAGTCGCTCATGCCCGGGAGTCCGAACCCGACGGCCATGTCGTGGAAGAACTCGTGGAGGAAGATCATCCATGCCAGGTCGACCTCGCGCGGACCGATCGTCGCCATCTCCCAGTCGAGGACGGCGACGGGCGTGAAGTCGCGATACAACACGTTGCCCACGCGCGCGTCGCCCCAGTTCAGGACGGTCGGGCCTTCCTCGGGCCAGTGCGCGTCGAGCCACGCGAACGCGGCGTCGATGAGAGGATACGAAACGTCGTCGCGGGCCCAGTCGTAGTACCAGCGCTCGTGGCCGAGCTGCTGTTCGAGCGCGGTCGAGCCGTGTTGCGTACGCATGAGGAACGCAAGATCGGCATTCGCAGGTGTGATCTCGTGCAGCTGTCGCAGCACGTCGAGTGTGCGCCGCTGCATCGCGGCACGCGTCTCCGGCGTCGCGTCGGCCACCCATCCGCCGAATACGTAGGGCGGGATATCGGGCGGGGCCTCGCCGTCGATGCGCCGCATGACGAGGAACGGAGTGCCGAGCCATTTCGGGTCGAGCTCGACCCACCGAACCTCGGGCGCAGGGACGTGCGTCCGGGCTCGCACCAGATTCATGCACTTCGCCTGGAGCTCGATGTCGTACTCGGGGAACACCGGGTACACCTCGGGCATCGGCGCGAGCCGGGCGGCGTAGCGCTCGGCCTCACCGCCGTGCGTCATCTCGAACAGAACGGTCTCGCTCGACATGCCGTTACCGGGCGAAGACGCCTCCGACACTCGCGCGTCGGGGCCGACGGTGGCGCGGGCCCACTCCTGCATCGCAGGACCGACTTCACCGAGATCGCGCCGCCACGGCGTGCTGAGCTCCATCGCGGCTTCTTGTTCAGGCGGCATGGTTCCATCTTGTCACGCGACTAGCCGGGTCGGTCACGCCCGCGGCGTCGGGTAATCGTCGGTGCGGACGGTCGCGTCGGTACCGCCGTCGGCGAAGACGACGGAGCCGCAGAAGAAGCCGGCGTCCGGCGAGAGCAGGTACGCGAGCAGACTCGCGATCTCGTCAGGACGGCCGGGGCGCCCGATCGGAACGGGGAACACGTCGGGGATGCTGAAGATGAACTCGAGGTCGTTCTTCGTCATCGGCGTCTCGATCACGCCCGGCGCGACCGCGTTCAGGCGGATCCCCGCGCCGATCCACTCGGTGCTCGGGGCGTGGCGGCGAACGTAGCGCGCGAGCGCGAGCTTCGACGCCGGGTACGCGAACACGCCCGGCGACTCGGCGGTTGCCGCGAGCGCAGCCGGCTCGTCGCCCGCGAGGATCACGTCGACGAGCGCGCCGGGTAGTCCCGGCGTCGTCGTCGTCGAGTTCGAGCTGATCGCAACCGCAGATGCGTCGGTGCCGCGTGCGAGAAGTGGGCGCAGCCCGTCGAGCGTCGCGATCGCGCCGTAGTAGTTGATCGCTACGACGACGGGGTCGTTCCCCATGATGCCCGCCGCCGCGACGAGCCCGTCGAGCGCCCCGCCGCATGCGTCGGCGACGGCCGCGACCATCGCATCGCGACCGGCCGGTGTCGACAAGTCGGCGATCACCTCGGCGTCGCGGACGTCGACGCCGATGACCCGCGCACCGTCGGTTTCCAACCGGGTGCGGGTCGCGCCGCCGATTCCCCCGGCCGATCCAGTGATGCAGACGGTGCGCATCAGGAGTCGCGGCTCCGCAGCCGCAACTCCTGTTCTCCATTGGTCGACTCCACGCTCCGCTCCCTCCGGTCGCTCCGTCGCCGTCTCAGTGGACCTGACGACCCGTGTCGCCCCAATACTTCGCCCGCAGCGCCTTCTTGTCGGTCTTTCCGAGCGGGCTCAGCGGGATCGCGTCGGCGAACTCGACCGACTTCGGGGCGTAGTGCGCGCCCTTGTGCTCCTTCACGAGTGCGATGAGCTCGTCGGGCGCGGGCTCGGCCCCCGGGCGCAACACGACGATCGCCTTCACCGCCTCGCCCCACTTCTCGTCGGGAACGCCGATCACCGCGCACTGCGACACCGATGCATGCAGGGCGAGCACGTCCTCGATCTCGCGCGGGAACACGTTGAAACCGCCACTCACGATCATGTCCTTCTTGCGGTCGACGATCGTGTAGAAGCCGTGCTCGTCTTCGCGTGCGATGTCACCGGTGTGCAACCAGCCACCGCGCAACGCATCCTCGGTTTCCGTCGGCTTCTTCCAGTAACCGGCCATCACGAGCGGTCCCTGCACACAGATCTCGCCGGGTTCGCCGCGCGGCACCTCGTTGAGGTCGTCGTCGAGGAGACGCACCTTGACCCACGGTGTCGGGCGCCCGCAGGTGGCCAGCCGCTCGAGGTCGTTCACGTCGTGGTCTTCCTTCTTCAGCGACGTGATCGCCATGGGGCATTCGGCCTGCCCGTAGTACTGGAAGAAGATCGGGCCGAGCCGGTTGATGGCCTCCTGCAAGCGGGTCGGCGAGCACGCGGCCGCGCCGTAGTAGACGGTCTGCAGGCTCGACACGTCGGTGTCGTCCAACTTCGGATGGTCGAGCAGCACGTACAGCATCGTCGGGACGAGCATCGTCGCGGTGATGTGGTACTTCTCGATCGTCTCGAGGAAGAGGCCGGGCTCGAAGTGCGGGAGCACGACGATCGCGCCGCCGGTCAGCAGCGTCGGGATGAAGAACGCGGCACCCGCATGCGACAGCGGGGTACAGATGAGAAATCGCGTGTCCTCCGGCCACTCCCACTCGGCCATCTGGATCATCGTCATCGTCGCGCCGCTGCGATAGGTGCCCATCACGCCCTTGGGCTTTCCCGTCGTGCCGCCGGTGTACGCGAGCCCGGCGACTTCCTCGGCCTGGACGTCGGGCGCGACGAGCTCTCGTGGCGAGAACTCCTGCGCGAGCGCGAGCAGGTCTTCGCCGGCGTCACAGGGACCGAACGAGAGCAACCGCTTGAGCCCGGGACAACGAGCCTGCAGTTGTTGCGCGCGCTCGGCGAAGCTCGGATCGAACACGAGCGTTTCGAGCTCGGCGTCGTCGATGACGTAGGCGTGGTCCTCGACCGAGCCGAGCGGATGCAGCGCGCTCGCGCGGCAGCCGGTCACCATGTTCGCCCCCAACGTGAACAACACCTCGGGACGGTTCGGCGACAGGATCGCGACCGGGCTGCCCTTGGTGAGGCCCTGCGCGGCGTAGGCCTGCGCGTAGCAACTCATCTGGGCCGCGACCTCGCAGCCGGTGAGCACTTGATCGCCGAGGTAGACCGCCGGGCGGTCGGGATGGCGATTCAGGGCCGCGACGAGCAGATCCGGCAGGAACGAGGCTTTGTGGAGGTCGTCGGTCACGGGTGTGTCCTATCGCCTCCCGGCGGCTCGGGTCCAACGCCGGTTACGCGCGGCGACCGCGCAGGGGGCGCCGGCCGTGAAGCGTCGACGCGGGTAGCGTCGGCGTCGTGCTCGATCATCTCTCCATCCAGTGCGACGACGCGGCTGCGAGTGCCCGCTTCTACGACGCGGTCCTCGCTCCGCTCGGCGGCAAGCGGGTCATGGACTTCGGCGAGGTCATCGGGTACGGAACGGACCGACCCACGTTCTGGATCGCGCCGCGCGCCGATGCGATCGCCAACCGGCAGTCGCACATCGCGTTCCGAGCCCCCGATCGCGCCGCTGTCCGCGCGTTCTTCGCCGCCGCCGTGGCGCAAGGCGCCGAGGTGCTGCACGAGCCGCGCGTCTGGCCCGAATACCACACCGACTACTACGGCGGCTTCGTCCGCGATCCCGACGGCAACAACGTCGAAGCCGTCTGCCACGCGCCCGAGCCCTGACACCCGACCCGACCCGCGCGACGCGACGATCGGGCCTCGGCCGCTACCAGAGCTGGTCGACGTACGTGTCGGTTCCCACAACGGTCCGGAAGAACGGTGCGACCAGACGGACGGTCGCGAGGTCGGCCGTTGCAACCGCGTCGGTGTAGGCACGCAGCGACGCCAGCGCGTCGCGCACGCCACCGCCGACGAAGCACAGCTGGCACAACCGTTCCGGGCCACCGGCCTTGGTGCCGAGATCCATCGGCACGTCGCGCGGGTCGTTTTCACCGGCGGACGGCGTCCACGAGCTTACGATCTCGATCGGGGAGCCGTCGAGCAGCGTGGGAACGTGCGATCGTTCGAGCTCCGCCTGCAGCGCGCGCGCATCGCGCCCGCCGCGCGCGTCGAACCAGACGATCACGAGCCCGTCGTAACCGTGGTCGAGCGCGAGCTCGACCGGCACCGGATCGGGATCGCGGTACGCGCTCCCCAGGTAGTCGTAGAGCACCGTGTGCGTATGCCGCCGCTCGGCGAAGCCGCGCCCCTGTGCGTACAGCTCACGGACCTGGTGGCGCGCCCACACGTCGAAGTGGTCGGCGTGGTGCCCGCGCTCGACCCAGTAGATCGCGACGTACGATCCCGCGTCGGGCGGTGAGGCGACCGTCTCGTCGTCGCGCGGCCACCGCGCGTCCTTGAGCTCCCGCGTCGCGACCCACCGGCTGCCGGCGAAGAGGAACGGGCCGATCATGCAGCCCGCGTAGAAGTGGTCGCGCTCGTACCACCGGTTGTACGCGGCCTCGAAACCCCGGCTGGGATCGACGAGCGTGAGCAGCATGCTCCCGACCTTCATTCCGTAGTCGTCGATCCCGGCAACCTCGAGCGGATACGGCACGGCGGACCTCCCCGGCAGCTGGACGGAAGCGACGCACCATAGGAGACTCGACCCGTGAAATTCGGACCGGTGCTCGACGCGGCCCGCGCGCTCGTTGACGACGGCACGACGCCCGCGTGCCAGGTCGCGATCGCGCGCGACGGCGAAGTGGTCTGTTTCGAGACCTTCGGCGCCGCGACCGACCGCACCCGCTTCGCCGTCTTCTCGGCGACCAAGCCGATCGTCGCGTCGGCGGTGTGGCTCCTGATCGGCGACGGGCTGCTCGACGTCGCTCGACCGGTCGCGCACTACATCCCGGAGTTCGCGACGAACGGCAAGGAGGTCGTCACCGTCGAACAGGTGCTCCTGCACACTGCGGGCTTCCCGAACGCGCCGATGGACGCGATCGAGGGCGGCGACGAGGTCACGCGCGTCAAGCGGTTCACGGAGTGGCGGCTCGAGTGGGAGCCGGGCTCACGCTTCGAGTATCACGGCACGTCCGCGCACTGGGTTCTGGCCGAGCTCATCGAACGCTGCAGCGGGTACGACTTCCGCGATTTCATCGACGCGCGCGTCTGTACGCCGAACCACCTCCCCCGCGTACTCGGTCTCCTCGAAGAGGAACAGGACGACATCGCGCCGTGCACACCGCTCGGGACGCGTCCCGCCGACGCCCGGACGATGGTGGTCGACGGTTCGGTTCTCGACCGGCCCGACGTACGCTCGGCCGGGGTTCCCGGGGGCGGCGCGATCGCGACCGCGGCAACGATGGCAGGCTTCTACCAGGCGTTGCTGAACGATCCGAACGGCGTCTGGGATCCCGACGTGCTGCGTGACGCGAAGACGAACGTCCGATGTACCTTCCCCGACCCCCTCATGCACGTCTCGGCGAATCGATCACTCGGTCTCGTGCTCGCCGGCGACGACGGCATGCACCAACTCCGGTACGCGATGTTCGGCAAGCACAACTCGCCCGGAAGCTTTGGCCACGCCGGTGCGTTCTCACAGGTCGCATGGGCCGACCCCGCCTCGGGCGTCTCGTTCTCGTTCCTGAAGAACGGACTGCAGGCTGACATGATTGCCGACGCGGTGAAGGTGATCCCGATCACCGACGCCGCGTCCGCGCTGCGCTAATCCGGAGGACGATCCGATCGTGCGTACACCCATCGCCGAACAACTCGACATCGAGTTCCCGATCTTCGCGTTCTCGCACTGCCGCGATGTGATTGCGGCCGTGAGCCGTGCGGGCGGCTTCGGCGTGCTCGGCGCGCTCGCGTTCACGCCCGAGGAGCTCGAGATCGAGCTCAACTGGATCGACGAGCACGTCGACGGCAAGCCGTACGGCGTCGACATCGTGATGCCGATGAAGTACATGGGCAAAGGCGGCGGCGACGAGGCCAAGTTCGACAACCTCGACGCGATGATCCCGCAGTCGCACCGCGACTTCGTCGAGGACCTGCTGGAGAAGCACCACGTGCCGCCGCTCCCCCCCGACCTGGACGAGGGTGTCATCAAGGCCGCGGGCCTGAATGTCGACGAGGAAGCGCCCGGTCAGGTCGAGGTGTCACTCGCGCATCCCGGCGTGAAGATGCTCGTCAATGCGCTCGGCCCGCCCCCGCCCGACATCGTGAACCTCGCCCACGAGCACGGGCTGCTCGTCGGCGCGCTCGTGGGGGCCAAGGCGCACGCCGAGCGCCAGGTTGCGATCGGCGTCGACGTCCTCGTCGCGCAGGGGACCGAAGCGGGCGGCCATTGCGGCGAGATCTCGACCATGGTGCTGATCCCCGAGGTCGTCGACGCGGTCGGCCCCGACGTCCCGGTGCTCGCGGCGGGAGGCATCGCGACCGGCCGGCAGATGACCGCCGCGCTCGCGCTCGGCGCGCAGGGCGTCTGGACGGGTTCGATGTGGCTGACGGTCGCCGAAGCCAACACGGGCCCGGTTGTGATGGAGCGGCTGCTCGCCGCCACGTCGCGTGACACCGTGCGGTCGCGTGCGTATACCGGCAAGCCGGCCCGCCAACTGCGCAGTGCGTGGACCGAGGCGTTCGACGACCCGAACGGGCCGGGCACCCTACCGATGCCCCTGCAGGGGATCCTCCACCAAGAGGCGGCGCGGCGGTTCATGCGTGCGAACAACAAGGAGCTCACCGGCTTCCCCGTCGGCCAGATCGTCGGCCGGTTGAACGAGGTGCGACCGACCAAGGACGTGATCTTCGACATGGTCGAAGAATGGATCGCGACGACGGAGCGGCTGAACGGGCTGCTCGGCTGAGCCGACCGGCTCGGGTCTCAGCCCATCGCGGGGAGGCCGAGCTTGCGGTGATCCCACGTCACCGTCTTGTCGACGTGCAGCTTGACGACCACCCGCTTGTTGAGCATCGTCTCGACGAACGGCTTCATCTCTTCGGTGTACGGCGCGTTGTAGCGCTCGAACACGCTCACGCCGAGCTCCCAGATGCGCTCCGGCTCCTCGACGATCTCGCCGGTGCCGATCAGCGTCACGCCCCGGAGTTGGTCGTACGTTTCGCCCGCCTCCACCAAGCAGGTGAGGCGGGGATTGCGACGGAGGTTCTTGACCTTCTGCGACTTCGTCTTGGTCTCGAACGCGACCGCGCCCTCGAGGAACCCGTACCACATCGCGATCGAATGGATGCTGCCGTCGGCCGAGATCGTCGACATCGCCATCGAGCGGCGCTCGCCGAGGAAGGCCTCGACTTCGGCCGGCGTCATCTTGATCTGATCACGCTGGTTGACGCCGTGGCCCATGGGGTTGGTCATGCCGGGCTGCTCCTTGGTGAAACGGTAGGCGGTCAGCCTATGTTGAGGCTCCTATGGCAGGCACGGTCCGGCTCGAGGTCGACGGCGCGATCGCGACGATCGTCAACGACAACCCAGAAAAGCACAACGCGTTCGACGACGACATGGACGGGCAGCTCTTCGACATTCTCGACGAGCTCGCGCTTCGGCCCGACATTCGCGCCGTGATCTGGAAGGGCACCGGCAAGTCGTTCTCGTCGGGCCGCGACGTCGGCTCGATCGGCACGCTGCAGGTTCCGCTCTCGCATCACGAGCTCATGCGACGCGGCCACCGCGGCGTCCAGCGGCTGTGGGACATGGACGCACCGGTCATCGTCGCGTGCAAAGGCTGGGTGATGGGCGGCTCGTTCCAGCGCGCGCTGCTCTGCGATGTCCGCGTCGCGGCCGAGGGCACGCGCTTCCGCCTCCCGGAGGTCACCTACGGCGTGATCCCCGACACCGGCGGCGTCGCGGTGTTGTACGAGATGTGCGGGCACGGGCTCGTGAGCGACATGGTGCTCACCGGCCGGATCGTGACCGCCGAGGAGGCCCTCGCCCACGGCATCGTGTCGCGCGTCGTTCCCGCCGAGGCGCTCGACCAGACGGTGCAGGAGATGGCCGAGCAGATCGCGGCGGCGCCGGCCGTCACGGTGAAGATGGCGCGCGAGGTCATCCGCCACCTCGCGCTGCCCCAGATCCGGAGCTCGATGCAGGACGAGATGATCTACCAGACGTTCGTCAACCGCAGCGACGACCTCGCCGAGATGCGCGCCGCACGCGAAGCGGAACGCGAGCCGAGATACACGGGGAGCTGAGATGCCCGACACGAGTGACGGGTTGATCGGGCTGCCGCAGCCACCGGCGGTCGGCGCGAGCGCGCTGCCGCCCGGCACGTTCGACGGAGCGACCGTGTTCATCACCGGCGCCGGTACCGGGCTGGGCAAGGCAATCGCGGCCGAGTTCGCCCGCGCCGGCGCGTCGATCGTGATCGCCAGCCGCAAACCCGAACACCTCGACGCCGGGCGCGCCGCGATGGAGGCGATCGGCGCACCGGTGCTCGCCGTCTCCTGCGACATCCGCGACGCCGAGCAGATCGCGGCGGCGTTCGACGCGGCCGAGGCACGCTTCGGCCCGCCCGGGGTGCTCGTCAACAACGCGGCGGCGAACTTTCCGGTGCCGGCCGAGGACATGTCGCCGAACGCGTGGCGCACCGTCGTCGACATCACGCTGAACGGAACGTTCCTCTGCTGTCGCGAGTTCGGCCGTCGGCACATCGCGGCCGGCACACCCGGCTCGATCATCAACGTGGGTGCGTCGTACGCGTGGACGGGCGGCCCCGGGTTCGTGCACTCGGCCGCGGCGAAGGCGGGCGTGAAGAACCTCACCGAGTCGCTCGCGGTCGAGTGGGGTCCCTACGGCATCCAGGTGAACTCGCTCGTTCCCGGACTCTTCCCGCACGAGGACATGACCGACGACATACGCGACAACCTCGACCGCACCTCTGACAAGGACGCCTGCCAGCCCGCACTGCGCGTCGGCCAGCGCCAGGAGCTCGGTTGGGCCGCGACCTTCCTCGCGTCCCCGTACGCCCGATTCGTCTCCGGCCACACGCTCGTCGTCGACGGCGCCAACTGGCAACGCCGGTCGATGACGAACCCACCGGTGGTCACCATCCGCGATCAGATGGGCCGCGGGGCGTTCGCGCCCGGCGTCTGAGCATCCGCCGCGATCAGGACCTCCCGGCGTACGCTCAGTTCGATGGCAATGCGCCTGCACCGGGTGACCGACGCCGAGTGGCAGCGCCTCGTGGCGGCCCGGCGGACCCAGGATCTCGTCGGCCCGCCTGCTCGTGCGTCGATCAGCGCGATCGAGCTGGAGCTGCGCGCCCTCGACCCCGCCGCGCCCGACGGCGGACCCCGCGAGTACCCACAAGCCGCCGCGGGCTGACCACTGGCGCGGACACGAACATAAGTTCGTAGTTTAGCCCAATTCCCCAAATGGAACCGGGACGAATTCGCGACCATCACCGCATGTGCGGCTCGATCCCGGCGATCGGCCGCGCGAATCGCCGGTGCGCGGCGACGTCGACCGGTCGGTGAAGGCGAGCCGTCGACGGGGGATGCGTCGCGAGGTCGTTCCCGTCCTTCCAATTCGTGCTCGGCCGGACCGGTCTCGGCGTGAAACCGCCGCCGCAGTTCGGGCACACGTTGTCGAGCACGCGCTCGACACACGCGCGGCAGAACGTGCATTCGAACGAGCAGATCATCGCGTCCATCGCCGCCGGCGGCAGAGCGGTACCGCAGTTCTCACAGATCGGTCGTAGCTCCAGCACTCACCGATCGTGCCGTACCGCGGCGGTGGGCCGCCACGTCACAGTCCCGACGGTTCCTGCCAATCGAGCGCGGCGAGTCGGACGCTCGGAGCTCGGACGCGACGGTGCCCACGCCACCTCGTCGAGGCGTGGGCACCGGTTCACGCGTCTGCTCAGGGGCGCGTATTCTCGGGAATTCTCAGAGCGCGTCCTCTCCCGTCTCCCCGGTACGGATACGGACGACTCGTGCCAGCTCGGTGACCCAGATCTTCCCGTCACCGATCTTCCCGGTGCGGGCGGCGTCGGCGATGACGTCGGTGATCTTTTCGGCCTGGCTCGCATCGCAGAGGACGTCGACCCGGACCTTGGGCAGGAAGTCGACGTTGTACTCCGAGCCGCGGTACACCTCGGTGTGTCCCCGTTGTCGTCCGAATCCTTGTACGTCGGCGATGGTCATACCCGCGACGCCCGCATCTTTCAGCGCCTCGGTCACCGCTTCGACGCGGTGCGCTTTGATGATTGCCGTGACGAGATGCATGTGATCGCTCTCCTATTCCCCGACGCTGATCGACGGAGCGCCCACACCGGTTGGTAACGAGACGCCGGCCTTCCCGCTCGGGATCGGCGAGTATCCCATGTAGGCGTACTCGGGGTGATATGCGGGTGCTCCGTGCTCGACGATGTCGAGACCTTCCAACTCGTGTTCCGGCGAGAGTCGGAGGATGCCCATCGCCTTGATCGAGTACATCACGACGAGGGCGATGCCGAATGTACAAGCACAGATCACGAGGCTGCCGAATATCTGAAACTGCAGTTGGTGGAACCCGCCACCGTAGAAGAGTCCCTTGAACGAGCTCGACGCATCGGGACCGGTGCTCGTCGCGGCGCCGTATTGACCGGTCGCGAACAAACCGAGACTCCACGTGCCCCACATTCCTGCAAGACCGTGGACGGGCCACGCGCCGATCGGATCGTCGATGCGTAGATGTTCCAACAGATCGATGCCGAGCACGACGACGACACCCGCCACTGCGCCGATACAGACTGCTCCGAAAGGCGATACCCAATAACACGGACAAGTGATGGCGACGAGCCCCGCGAGGAACCCGTTGATCGAGATGCCTGTATCCCATTTGTGCGATCTGGGATACACGAAGAACATCGCGACCAGACCCGCCGCCGACGCCGCGAGCGTCGTGTTCGCGGCGACGCGGCCGATCCCCTCGAAGTCCATCGCGGAGAGCGTGCTGCCGGGGTTGAATCCGTACCACCCGAACCAGAGGATGACGCCGCCGACCGCGGCGATCGCCATGTCGTGACCGGGTGGCATTCCGCCGCCGTCCCGCTTGAACTTCCGCCCGATGCGCGGCCCGAGGGCAATCGCACCCGCGAGCGCGATGAACCCGCCGATCGAGTGCACGACGGTGGATCCCGCGAAGTCGTGGAAGGGCGTCTTCATCGTCGCCAACCAGCCGTCGGGACCCCACACCCAGTGCCCGAGGATCGGGTAGATGAACCCGCTCACCATCACGCTGTAGAGCAGGTCGCCGCCGAACGCAGTGCGACCGACCATCGAACCGGTGGTGACCGTGCTGCACGTATCGGCGAACGCGTACTGGAACAAGAAGAACGCGAGGAACGCGACTCCCGTCGACCCGTACGTGTGCGGCGCGCCGTGCAGGAGGAAGTACTGGTGACCGATCCAGCCGTTACCCGAACCGAACATGAACGCGAAACCGAACGCCCAGAACAGCAATGCACAGAGGCACGTATCGGCGATGCACGAGATCATGACGTTCGATACTTCTCGTGTTCTCGCGAAGCCGGCCTCCAAGAACATGAAGCCGGCCTGCATGAAGAACACCAGGAACGCGGTGACGAGCGTCCACGTCGTGTTCACCGGGTTGACGATGTCGTCGGGCTTCAACGCCGGAGTCGTCTGACCCAGCATTGTGGCGCCCGCTCGGGTGCTGAAGTACCACGAGATCCCCCACAGCGCCAGCACCACGATGCCGAGGGCGATCATCTTTCCGGCGAAATATTGCGCGAACGCCTTCTGGCGCTCACGGTCTCTGATACGGACTCGCAAGGTAGTGATCATGCGGGCGAACGTAAGGGCGCCGTGTTGCCGTTCCGTTCGCCCTGCGTGACGCGTCTTGGTCGCGCGCGTGTCGATAGTGCTACACGAACCTGATCATTTTCTTACCATACTGAGGAACAGGCCGCGCAACCCGGTTCGATCGTCGCTCATCCGTCGACGATGACCCACCCCTTCATGCCGTATGCGAAGTGGCCGGGCAGATGGCAGGCGAAGAGGAACTTACCGGCAGTGTCGAAGTCGTAGAACGTCTCGCCGACGTCCTCGGGCGCGATCGACACCTCCCCGGGCACGGGCGGATGCGTTGCCTCCGTACCGAGCTCGTGCCGCAGGTGCACGCTCGCGTCCCCGACGATGAACTCGTGGTGGATCGGGTCGGCGTTGTGCACGAGGAATCGCACGACCGTTCCTTCGCGGACGTGCAGCGTGCTGATCGAAAATTTGCTGTAGCGGATGCCGACGTTGATCGTCACGAGTCCGGGGCCGAAGTCCGAAGACGCCTGCGCGTGCGCGGTGGTGTTCATCGCGTAGCCGCCGAACGCGGTCACGATCGCGACGAGCGCGGCGATCGCTCCGCGCTTGTACCACCTCATGCGGCTGCTCCCGCTCTGTCCGTCGGGCGACCCGCCCTCGGCCGGGCGCGACGCCGACGCGCAGACTCGACGAATGCGATGATTCCGAACGTCAGTGTTCCGGTGAGCGCGGCAGCGGTGAGCGGCCAAACCGCCCAGCCGCCATCGGCCGCGACGATCGGGCGCGCGGCCGCAAACGTGACACCCGTGTCGACGAGGCGCGGAACTGCGTTCGGCTGATCGGAGATCGCGAGGTCATAGCCGAGCTGACCGGCCGGCACGTCCAGGTGGAGATACGTCAACCACATGTGGTCCGGCACCCAGCCCATGCCCTTGTCGGAGCGAAGGTCGGTGAGCAGCTGGTCGGACGCAGGCTCGTTACGTTGCAGGCTGAGGCCGGTACCGCCGGCGAGCAGCTTCGGTTGTGTGTCGGTCAGCAGGAACACATCGGCGTCGACGACGGCGGCCTTGTCGAGGCCGAGGCTGAGGATGTGCAGTGGCACCCACGGCTCCTTCACGGGGATCGTGAGCATGATCGGTGTGCCGTCGCCGGTTCCCTGGCCGAGTTGCTGTGCGCGCGTCGCGTCGAAACGTGCGGCCATGAAGATGGGGCTCCGCCGCGCGTAGAAGTCGAGCATCGCCGGCGCGTCCGGCGTCAGGAGGAAGCCGTGGTCGACGGCCCATTTCCCGACCGCAGAGCCGCCGCCCTTCAAGATCGTGATGTCCAAGGCATCGATCTGTGTCTGCAGGATCACCGAGAGCTGGTCCTTCGTATTCGCAGGGGCAGCCGTGGCGAACGCGGCATCGCGCTCGACCGGTGCGACCTCGCGCTCGAGCCGCTGCAACGTCCAGCTGCCGCCGCGCTCGACCTTGCTCGGTATGCCCGGCAGAGGAACGATCGAACCGACCTCCTTGCCCTTCCCGGAGAACTCGAACGCCGTCACGTAGCGTTCGACGCCGTCGTGGTACGCCGCGAGAGTGGTAGTGCGCGTGAGCTTGATGGTGCCGTTCTCGCCCACCAGCCCGCCGCAAGCACCGGCCGGCGCGGCCAGCACGGCCACGAGGGCCGGCACGGCGACGGCTCCCAGGACGCGCGGGAGCGCGCGTCGAAATCCCGTTGCCATGAGAACCTCCGATCGCTTCGGACTCGTTGGTCAGACGACGCGCCGCGCCCCCCGGTTCCGGGATTTCTTGCGCGGGTCCGTCCGCGCCAGGCGTGCCTATTCCTCGGTGATGCCGTAGTGCGCCACGTAGGGCGCGAAGGTGGCGCGCACATGGTCTTCGTCGAGGCCGAGGTCGCCGTAGTCGTACGTGTGCACGCCGTGTTTCGCCTTCGGCTTGGCGTCGAGGTACGCGGCGATCGCACGGGCGTGGCCTTTCGGCCAGCTGTAACCGAGCTGGTCGTACACACGCTGAAGCATGCCGACCGGATCGGCCATCAGGTCGAGGAAGTGGGTGTCGACGATCTGGTCGTCGGGAACGGTCCCGTCGGCGCGCTCCGCGATCACCTGCTCGAGGAAGAACTGATACGTGAGCTCCATTGCCGGACCGAGGACGGTTCGCTCGTCGCGATCACTGCGCATGAATCGGAGCACCGCCAGGAGGCTCGCCAGCGACGCGATGAAGCGGCGAGGGTCGCGATGCGTGTGGATGACGCGCGCGTCCGGATACTCGGCGAACAGCGCCGGGAGCGTCGACAGGTGCCCGGGCGACTTCAGCAGCCAACGCCGCGGCCGCGCGAGGTGTGCGTCGGGCCCCGACTCGAGCTGGGCCGACTCGAATTGAAACGTCTGCAGCATGCGCCGGTGCAGGCGGTAGACGCGTGCGAGCGTGTCGAGGTGCTCGAGCTGCCAGCCGGTGAAGCTCGGCGTGTCGTACAGCATGGAGAAGTAGGGCCCCGCGAAATCGTACGCGAGGAAGTTCACGCACTCGCAGGGCAGGTCGCTGCGCAGCTCGTGCATCGTCATGAACTCAGGATGCACGTCGGCCCAGAATTCCTGCTCCGACTCCGAGAGCTCGCGCCGCCGTTCCGCGTCGCCCTCCTCCGGCAGTGGATGCAACGCTTCCCAGGCCATCGGCGCGCGCAGCTGCGGATCGAGTGCGAGCAGTTCCAAGAGGATCGTCGTACCCGTGCGCGGCGGGCCGACGACGAACAGCGGTGCATCGATCGGTTCGCCGAGGATCGCCGGCTTCGTTTCCCACTCGCGCTGGAGCCGCAGCCACGTCTGCAGGATGCGCAACACCTCGGCGCGGGTCACGAACCGTCCCAACGCGTGTAAACAGGACTCGGCGTCGATGGCCGTGAGCATCCGTTCGTACGTCTCGGTCCATCCCGGCCACTCGATCTCTCCGAGATCGTCGAGTCCGGTCGAAGCGCGCGCAGTTGCGAGGAGCTCCGCGTGATCGAGACCGGCCAGGAGGCGCGGATCGCCCACCGCGTCACCGAAATAGTTGAACCGGCGGACCCAATCCGGGTGCACGCGCTCCTTGCTCATTGCGTTCCGCCCTGCAGGCTCAGGCCCTGGCGGCCCTTCAGAGCCGTTTCGTAACACAGGGGGTCGTACGCCTCGAACAGGCCGTAGCTCACCTGACCGTCGCACTCGAAACGCATGTGGTGCTGATCGAGACCCGCGATCCGCGCCCGCACCGCGGGATCCGTCAGGTCGTAGGTCTCCCCCGACACCACGCCGTCTCCTACGAACTCACCCTGCCACACGTCGCCGTCGGGGGTGCCACCGTTCGGACCGCCGTACATGCCGCACCGCAGGAAGGCGATCTGGTTGCCGAGCCGGGAGAACGTCATCGTCCGCGATTCGCCCGATCGCAGCTCGAGGTCGACCTCGCCGCCGAGCACGAGGTTCGTGTCCGCTTCGAAGCGAAGGCGATACCGGCGGCGGTGCAACGTGTCGCTGCCTGGTCGCGGGTCGCCGAGATTGCGCAGGAGGTGATCGACCCACACGCACCAGTCAGGAAACTGCACGAACGGACCGGAGATCACGTGTTGCCAGCCCGACCAGCGCGCGCGACCGCCCACACCGTCGCGGGTACCCCAGTGGTGATCGCGCGTTCCGTTGAAGTGCGCGGGCGCGAGCTCGAACCGCTCACCGGCGAGCTTTACCCAACCCTCCTGTACGCCGAAGCCGTCGTAGCCCGCGGTGTTGCCGAACGGCTTGCCTGCCGCGATCGCCCCCGCGCCGAGATTGCGGAAGACGGCCCGCTTGGTGTCGCGCCACCGGATGTCGTAACTCACGCCGTACGCGTTGTCGTCGAGCGTCAGGCGCCATTCGCGGAACGGCTCGACCACCTCGAACGCCAGCGGGCCGACGCGCATGTGCATGCGATCGTCGCCGAGGAGCCGGTGGGCACGCACCGTGGTGTGCTGCCCGCGGCAGTTCACGATCGCGTACGCCTCCGCCGTCCCGAGGTTCGGGTAGAACGCGAGGCCGCACACCACGAGCAGTGCGCCGGCGTCGTCTTGTGCGGTGAACCAGATGCGTTCGTACGCCTGCGCGTCGGTGGTCCACATCACGCGGACCGGATGCGGATAGTTGTGCACGAGGTACTCGTCGATGCCGCTCATCGGCGAGTGCTCGGAGCCGGCATCGGACAACGGAGCTCCCTGCGAGTGGGGCGGGTCGGGCGTCATGTGTGGTACGCAGCGATCAGCCGCTCGAGATACGCGAGCATCGGGTTGGCGTCGCCGGCCACGCCCGGGTAGCGCGTCCCGGCCGCGGCCGCGAGACGCGCCTGGCGATCGTTGATCGCGATCGAGCGCACGAGGGCGAAGATCTCGTGCCAATCGACATCCACCACCTCACGCCCGAGCGCACGTTCGTAGAAGCGAACGGATTCGTCGCGGTCGAGAAAGCCCGGGACACTGCGACCGATGAGCTCGGTCGACAGCCGGTCGAGCACG
>DATJAA010000072.1:0-4407 GCA_035516815.1 Acidimicrobiia bacterium
CGCACCTGGTCTCGTACCCACTTTGCGTCCGCGGCGACGAGGATCGTGGTCATCGGGCCGAGACTGTATCGAAGAGGAGCTCGCCGACCTCGTGCAGGGTGGCGAAGTCGTGCACGTCATGTGCCAGGTACGGCACGCACGCGACGGTCGTTTCCCGGCCGACGCGGTCGCGCAGCTCGTCGACATGTGAACGTTCGAGCGTGGCGATCTCGCGAAAGCCGGCGAGGTTGTCGTACAGGGCGGCCAGGCGGAGTTCAGCCGCCCCCGCGCCCGAGCCGGCATCGGAACCGCGAAGGACGTCCGCGGCGGCGTGCAGTCCCGCGGGCGTCTCGTCGCCGAACGACGGATGCACCCGGTTCACGATCAGCGTGTCGACCGATTGCCCTGCGGTACCGAGGCGCTCGGCGAAGAACCGCGCCTCCTCCATCGCATCACGGCGCGGAGAGGTGACGAGGACGAACGCCGTCTCCGGGTCGGTGAGCAGCTCGCCGACGACGCGAGCGCGTTCACGGAATCCGTCCTCCATCCCTTCGAAGGCTCGGAAGAACGCGACGACGTCTTCGATGACCTCCGAGCCGACAACGCGGGCGACGGTACGCAGGAACGTCTGCACGGCAACGCTCGCGACACGGAGATACGTGCGTGTCGGCATCATCAGCAACCGGAAGATGCGATTGTCCAACAGGCGCGTTAGTCGCTTGGGTGCATCGAGGAAGTCGAGCGCGTGACGGGTCGGCGGTGTGTCGACCACGATGAGGTCGAAGCCGCCGTCCTCGTGCAGCTCGTGCAGCTTCTCCATCGCCATGTATTCCTGCGTGCCGCCGAGCGCGCCCGAGACGTTCCGGTAGAACGCGTTGTCGAGGATCCGGCGCGCCTGCTCGGGTGTTGACGCGTTGCGCGTCACCAGGAGGTCGAACGTCGACTTGGTGTCGAGCATGAGAGCCGACAGCCGCCCGCCTGGAGTGACGCGGCCCGCGGCCCAGAGCGATCGGTCGATCTCGGTGGGATCATTGCTCAGGTGCTCGAGGCCGAGCGCGTCGGCGAGCCGCCGGGCGGGGTCGATCGTGACCACGCACGCGCTCCGACCGCGACGCGCGCCCTCGAGTGCGAGCACCGCCGCGGTCGTCGTCTTGCCGACTCCGCCGGTGCCGCAACATATGACGATGCGGCGGCGCTCCACCAGGTCGTCGATGTGACCGCTCACAGCCGCTCGACTCCGCGGGCGAACGCGTCTGCGAGTGTCACGAGCTGATCGCGCGTGATGTCGGGCTCGAACACGAACGGGAGCTCGATCTGCGGCAGCGGCAGGCGGGCGTGCAGGCGCTCGAGCTGCTCGTGCTGGAGCGCCTGCCGTTCGGCGAGGAATGCGGCGGCCCGTGCGAGATCGTCGGCCTCGCGTTCGGAGACGAAACGTCCACAGGTGCGCGCGTCGTCGAGGATCGCCGACGGGCGCGCCGCGACGGAGACGGGAAGCGGCGCGAAGCAGCCGTTCACCACGACCGGGCCGAGCGCCACTCCCGCCCGATCTTCGACCGCGAACGCGGTGTCGACGACTTCGCTGACCGGAGTCTCCTCGGGCAGGGTGACGAGCATCACCTGGCAGCGCGCCGGATCGGAGATCAGGCTGACGACGTCCTGGGCCTGCTTGCGAATCGGGCCGACGCGCACCGCGTCGAGCAGCCCCCGCGCCGACAAGAGGAACGTCACGGCATGACCGGCAGCCGGCGCGTCGACGATCACGAGGTCGGCGACCCTCGACTCCTCGAGCGATTTCACTTTCCCGAGCACGAGGATGTCCTTCATCCCCGGGACGGCCGTCGCGACGACGTCGAGCGCACCCGACGCGGCGAGTCGTTTCGAGATGCGCCGCATGCCGTGGGAGACGAGGTAGTCGACGAGGGCGGCATCGGGCGTCAGGAATCGGGCGCGAATTCCGGGTTCCAGGTCGATCTCGTCGTACCCGAGTGCCCGCGCGCCGAACATCGACGGCAGCCCCGACTTTCCTTCGACCTCGACGATGAGGACGGACTTCCCGGCCCGTACCGCCGTGATCGCGAACGCCGCCGTGACGGTGGTCTTGCCGACGCCACCCTTGCCGGCGACGATGACGACGCGAGAGGTAGAGCAGAATTCGGCTACCTCCATTGCTCCATCGTAGAAGGCGCGTGCTACCACTGACCTGTGCGCGTGCGTCAGCTGTTCGCCGTGATCGGCGCCTTCTTCGTGTTCGGGGCCTCGTTCTGCGCGGTCGCCGGCGCGCAGAACGTGAACGGCGGCCGCATCGACGTCGTACAGGTCAACGGCTTGATCGATCCCGCGAACGCGGCGCTGATCCGGTCGTCGCTCCGCGACGCGGAACGGTCGCACTCCACCGCCGTCGTGTTCCAGCTGGACGCGTCGGGCGCAGTCGACGTCGACGTCGACGCGCTGATTCACGACCTCACCCATGCGACTGTTCCCGTCACGGTGTGGGTGGGTCCCTCGGGCGGTGGCGCGCGCGGCGCGTCGGCGCTCATCGCGCGCACCGCCGGCTTCGCGGCAGTCGCACCCGGCGCGCACCTCGGCCCCGTCGATCCGATCCGCTACGACGACACGTCGTACACGAGCGACGCGACCCTGAAAGATGTCACTGCACAGGCATCGACGCTGCTCGAGTTCATCGGACTGCTCGACGGCCGCACGATCGAGACGGCTTCCGGACCGGTGAAGCTGTCGACGATCAAGGTCGTCGAGCTCAACGGTCGTCAGGTTCGTGAGCCGAAGGGCGAGATCCACTTCCGCAAGCTCGGCCTGGGCGCGCAGGTGGCGCACACACTCGATTCGCCGTGGGTGGCGTATTTCCTGTTCGTGGCAGGCCTCGCATTGATCGTGTTCGAGTTCTTCTCCGTCGGAATAGGGATCGCAGGAGCAGTCGGTGCGCTGGCACTCGTCGGTGCCTCATTCGGGTTCTCACACCTCCCGGTCACCCCGTGGGCCGTCGCGCTCTTGCTTCTCAGCATCTTCGGCCTGTCGATCGACGTGCAGGCCGGAACGCTCGGACCCTGGACGTTCATCGGGTCCGGCGCGCTCGTCGCCGGATCGATCTGGCTGTACGGCGGTTCGTCGCGCCTGGATCCGCAGTGGTGGGTCCTCGTGATCGTCATCGCTTGCACGGTCGTGTTCATGCTCTCGGCGATGACTGCAATGGTGCGATCACGTTTCTCCACTCCGACGATCGGCCGGGAGGATCTCGTCGGCGAGATGGGTCGCGCCGAAGCGGATGTCGATCCCGACGGTGTCGTACGCGTTCGTGACGCGTTGTGGCGCGCCCGGACGAACCGCGCGACGCCGATCCACGTCGGCGATCCCGTGCGTGTCGTTTCGATCGAGGGAATCGTCTTGGAGGTCGAGCCCGAGACCGGCGGCGCGCGTGATCACCGCGAGCGACGTCGCGGCTCCTGACCAGGTCGTTTGTCATCACCTGGGCCCGGAGATACGTTCCGCCCGTCCCAGGTGCTGCGGGGTATCGGAGTAGGGCGTGGCGCTCAGCATCGTTCATGAAACCTGGCATTTGAAAGCATCGTGCCGAGGGCCGGAGTCGACGTTGTTCTTCCCGCCTTCCGTCGCGGAGCGCCGCGACGATCGTGAGGCGCGCGAAGCGAAGGCGAAGAGCATCTGCTCCGAGTGCATCGTGCAGCAGGAGTGCCTCGAGTTCGCTCTGCGCGTGCGCGAGCCGCATGGCATCTGGGGCGGCTTGACCGAAGCCGAACGTCGGCGACTCGCTCCCGACGCCTGAGGTCGTTACCCCGCGTAGACTTCCTCCATGGTGAGGGTCCGCGATGCCGCCACGGTCATCCTCGTGCGGGACCGGCCCGACCTGCACGTCTTCGTGCTGCGACGCAACCCGGCGCTCGACTTCGCTCCGGGCGCGACCGTCTTTCCCGGCGGTGCGGTCGATCCGCAGGATTCCGTTACGGCCGCTGCGCTCGGAGTGGACCGGTTCCGCACGGCCGCGGCGCGGGAGTGCCTCGAAGAAGCGGGCATCCCTCTCGACGCGCGCGATCTCGTCGAATTCGCCCGCTGGATCACTCCGGAGGGGGCGCCCCGCCGCTACGACACCCGGTTTTTCGTGGCGCGCGCGCCCGAAGGACACGACGGTGTCCACGACGGGAGCGAGTTGGTCGCCTCGGCGTGGATGCGTCCGGCCGAGGTGCTCGACGCGTTCGCCCGAGGCGCGATCGACCTGATCCTGCCGACCCAGCGCAGTCTCGAGGTCCTCGCGCGGTTCGATCGCGTCGAGGCGCTGCTGGCCGAGATCCGCGGGGCGCCGTGCCCGACATGACGCCCGAATCCCCGAGCGCGCTCTCGCCGCTCGTACGGAGAGTCGTCGCCGACAATCCGGGGCTGATGACGGGTCCGGGGACGAAC
>DATJAA010000073.1:0-7281 GCA_035516815.1 Acidimicrobiia bacterium
CGACGAGCGCGTGGTGCGTCCGCTGAAGGAGGGCGACCTTGCCGTCCTCGAGCCCTTCGACCATCCAGATCTCCCACAGCGGACGCTCGCGGTCGAGTGGGTTCTCCTGGATGCGGGTCGTGAGCGCGACGAGCTGCTCCCACGACCCCGGGCGCGGCAGGGCGGTGTGACGGACGTGGTAGCTGATGTCGAAGCGATCGTCGTCGACCCACACCGGCCGGCCCTGCTCGTACGGCACGAACATCAACCGGCGCCGGAACCGCGGCAGGAGCGGCAGCCGCGACAGCACGAGATCACGAACCTCGTGGATCCGGAAGTGCCCTTCGTCGTCGAAGAACGGCGCGCCTTCGAACACGCTGACCGCCCCGACGTGCATCGGGTATTCCGCCCGCTCGAGATGCAAGAAGCTCGCGTCGAGTGACGACAGTCGATCGTACGGCCTCATCTCCGTCCGATCGTAGGGCCGTGCGGTCACTACGGTCTATGGCGTGGAGCTCACTCCGACCGCGGTGTGGAAGCTCTCGTCGCAGCTGATCCTCGCGCTCGACGAGCACCTCGGTCCGCCCGTTGACAGCTACGTGAACGGCTCACAGACGTGGCTCGTGGGCGACGAGAGCAGCGACACCGGTCCGGGACGATCCGATGGCTCGATCACCCTCGAGTTTCGTCTGCACCCGGTCTCGGGTTATCGCACGCCCGCGGGATGTTCGCACTACGACATCTGGGAGACGATCGTTGCCCAGCTCTCTCAGGGAATCGACGCGCAGGCATTGAGGCTCGGCACCGAAGTTCGTCCACTCGCCGGTTTGTGGGACGGGCTCGAGTCGTTCCCGGCCTACGGCGATGAGATCGAGCCTGCGCAACTGGCGCGCCTCGTGACCGCGGCGCTGACGATCGCGCCCGATCGCACCGGGCTCGTCGATCACGAGGCCATCGGCGACGCCTGGGAGCGCGCCAACGGAAGGGTGTCGATCGTGGCGCTGCTCATCGATCAGCTGACGTCGTAGGGACGCAAGCGCGTAGGCGATCCGGCGCGCCGAGCGGTGGCTCGCGCTCAGTGGCCGCCGCGCCAAACCGGATCGCGGGGCGGGTCGTACCACGTCTGGACCTCCTCGCCACCGATCGCCCGGAATGCGAGATCGAGCCAGCGGTGCGCGCCGGCCAACGGCTGCGGCAACCCGTCGCGCGGGAAGAAGCCGACGGCGCTGGTCTCGAGCGGATGGCCCGCGAGCTCACCGCCGGTCATCCGGCAGTAGAAGACGACCGAGTACATCGGCACCCGGGCGAACCCGAGGCGGAGTCCGTCGAGCACCGCGATCACCGAGACGGGCACGCACTCGATACCGGTCTCCTCCAGCACCTCCTTCATCGCGATCTCCGACGGCGAGTAACCGACATCGGCCCAGCCGACCGGATAGAGCCACCAGCCCGAGTCGGCGCGCTGCGTCAGCAGTATCTCGCCCCGCTCGTTGCCGACGACCGCGGCCACCGCGACCTTCGGCGTGACGTATCCGGCGACGCCGTCGCCGACGGTGCTCAACCATTCGTCGAACAGCACATCGGATTCGGCCTCGTCGATCGCGGTCGCGCGGATGTCGGAGGCGACCTTCAGCACCTCCTCGAAGCGCTCCTTCTCGTACAGGCTCTGTGTGAACCCGAGGCCGGTGCGCGCGATGCCGGAGAGCGTCTCGGCCCACCGCAGCAAGTCCGCGGCAGACGCCCCGAGCTCAGTGCTCATGCAAATCAGGACTCATGCGTTGCAAACCCTAGCCACTCATACGTTCGACGAGCGCGGCGCGTAGAGCGGTCACCGCGTCGGGATCGCCGATCTTGCTGGCGGTCGCGTCGCGAACATAGAAGACGTCGACCACCCGCTTGCCCAGGGTCGCGACCTTCGCGATGCGAACATCGAGCGAAAGGTCGGCAAAGGCGGACGCAAGCCGGTAGAGAAGGCCGATGTCGTCGTCGGCGTGCACTTCGACGACGGTATCGGTCGCGGACTCGTCGGAGCTCACGTCGACCCTCAGTTCGGCCGCCGGCCGGGCGCCGAGACCCGCGTACGCGCGGCGGCGCTCGTCGACGCGGGCGGCCAGGTCCAGCTCACCGGCGAGCGCGCGCGCGATGGTGGCGGTCACCCGGGCACCATCGTCGTCGGCGACGCGACCGAACGGATCGCCCGCGCGGAACACGTCCAGCGCGTAGCCGTCGGTCGTCCCGAACAGGCTCGCCTCGAGCACGTCGAGGCCGCAGACGGTGAGCGCGCCGGCGAGGGTCACGAGCAGGCCGGGGCGGTCGTCGGCGACCACGGTGATGACGACGTTGCCGCCATCCGCGAGCTCACAGCGCACCGCCGGCGACTCGAGCAAGAGCTCTTCGTGCATTCGCATCGTTTCGACGTCGAACGCCAACACGTATTGCTCCGGCATCCGTGCCAGGAATGCATCCGCACGCTCCTGGCCGAGCACTTCGCGGAGGGCCTCGCGCCGATCGGCCGCGACCGCCTTTGCCTCGCCCCGCTCGATCGCCGTGGCCGCCTTGACGAAGAGATCGCGCACGAGCGCCGCCTTCGAGGGGTTCCACGCGGCCGGACCGGTTGCCTTCGAGTCGCCGATGGTCAGCAGGTACAAGAGGCGCAGCCGCTCCGCGTCCGCGGCGCACGCGGCCGCGATGTTGTCCGCGACCGTGGCGTCCGAGAGATCGCGTCGCGTCGCCACCTCGGCCATCAAGAGGTGGTTCCGCACGAGCCACGGCAGGATTTCACGCGCTTCGCTGTCGAAACCCATCCGGCGAACTACCCGTTCGGCGGTCGCTTCCCCGGCTTCGGAATGGTCGCCGGGCATTCCCTTGGCGATGTCGTGAAGCAACGCCCCGAGGAGGAGCAGCTCCGGGCGGCGACACGCACGAGCCACCACCGCGTCAACCTCGGGCTCCCGACCCGGCGCGAGTCGTTCCTCGCCCGCATCGAGCAGGAGCGCGCACTGCGCGACGGCTTCGAGCAGGTGCCGGTCCACTGTGAAGCGGTGGTACGCGTTGCGCTGTGGTCGCGACCTGACGTGCTCCCATTCGGGCAGGAGGAGAGTGAGGACTCCCTCGTGGTCGAGCGCCTCGAATACGGGAACCGCGTCGGCGCCGGCGCGGAGCAGGCGGACGAACCCGGCGCGCTGCCACACGTCCCAGGTGGGCACCGTCGTCGCGCCCAGCTCGGCGAGCGACGCTCGATCGAAGGCGAGCGCGTGCTCGGCCGCGGCACACGCCGCCTCGATCGTGCGCAGCGGCGGTACCGAGCCGTCGGGCTCGGCGTCGATGTGGATGCGACCGTGCCGGATCCAGACGCCCGCGGCCACCGCAATGTCATCCGCCGCCAACGAGTCCGATCCGTCGATCGTCTCCAGCACCCGCGATCGAACATCGCCCGCGATCCAGGCGATGTCGCGCGCCGCGGTCGCGAGCTCGTGGACGAGCAGGTCCGCATCCGCGAAGCCCAGTTGCGCGGCGACCGCGTCCTGTTCCTGCAACGCCAGGCGGTCGGAGCGCGAGTTCGTGACGCGCTGGAGAGCGACGCGAACATCGAGCAGGAGCTCCCGTCCCGCTCCGACCCGCGCCAGATCCGCGGGCGCGAGGAGGCCGCGCTCGATGAGGGCGCGGGCACCTCCGGGCGCGCCGATCGCCCAGCCGGTCCATTCGAGCGACTGCACATCCCGCAAGCCCCCGGCACCTTCTTTGACATCCGGCTCGAGCCGCTGCGCGATCGCGCCGGGCCGCTCCCGGCGGAGTTCACCGGCAGCTACGAGGGATCGGAGCACCTTCGACCGCCGGCGGTGCGCGAGCTCGCGCGCCTTCGCCTCCAGCTCTCGCCCGAGCGCGGCGTCACCCGCGAGCGCCCGCACGTCGAGTAGGGCGGTGAGCGCGTCGAGATCGTTGTCGGCGAGTGCGAGGGACTCCTTGATCGTGCGCGCGCCGTGACCGGTGACGAAGCCGGCGTCCCACAGCGGATACCACAGCTGCTCGGTCATGGCCCGCACCGCATCGGCACTGCCTCGACCGCGCAATCGGTGAACGAGAAGAACATCGATGTCGGACCCCGGACACAGCTCGCGCCGCGCGTACGAGCCGAGCGCGACCAGGGCGACGTCGCCGGACTGGTCGAGCTCGGCGAACGCGTCGACGAGCGCCCCGTCGACGGCATCACTGAGCGCGCCACCGAACGCGCGACCTTGCAGGTTCAGGTCGGTGAACAGCGATGCGCGCGCGTCACGCAGTCGTTGAGAGATGAGGCCGGCTGCAGGGCTAGAGCGCGTCAGAGCCGGCTTCCCCGGTCCGGATTCGGGTCACGCCCTCGACAGGCAGGGTCCACACCTTGCCGTCGCCGATCTTCCCGGTGCGCGCCGCCCCGACGATCACCTCCGCGACTCGCGGCGCGTCGTCGTCCTCGACCAGGATCTCGAGCTTGACCTTGGGCACGAAGTCGATCGTGTACTCGGCACCGCGGTACACCTCGGTGTGGCCCCGCTGACGCCCGAACCCCTGGACCTCGGTGACCGTGAGGCCCTGTACGCCGAAGTCCTGCAGCGCGGTTTTCACGTCATCGAGTTTGAACGGCTTGACGATTCCCACCACGAGCTTCACGCGGTGCTCCTTTCCCAGCCGGCGGGAACGCGGAAGCCCTCGGCCGAATAATCCTGACAGGAAGCTGTTTCCCGGTGGAGGCTCGATTGTTACAGCTCCGTTTCACGCCGGCCGCGACCCTCCGCCCTCGCCTCGAGGATCTTCGCCTTGCCCAGACCCCAGGCGAGCAACGCGCCGCCGAGCTCGTCATCGCCCAGCTCGGTCGGAGAACGCAACACGATGCCATACACGTCGTCGGGAAAGGCACGCTCGTCGAACGGATCCCGCACCACGCCGGGGATCCCGGCCCCCCGGAGCACTTCGGTGGGCTCGCGCCGCAGCGATCGCATGATCTCGAGGGGGGTCGACCGTTGCGCCGCGGGATCGAGCGCGAAGAGCTCGCGCAGCTCGCCGAGGACCCGAGCTGCGCCACGCTCGGCTGCGGCGGCGGCCGCCTCGTCGAGGGTGGCGCGGGCCGACCGGTCGAGCCCTCCCCACGCATCCGCGACGCGCGCCACCGCGGCCGTGATCCACGCTCCGCCGAGGCGTGCGACGCCGTCGGTCAGCATCTCGGCGCCTTCGGCGAGCAGCCGGCTCCCGTTCGCCTCGGCCCGAACACGGTCGTCGTCGTCGGCGGTCGTCATCGGCGGTCGTCATCGGCCAACATCGTCGCGTGCGGCTCCGTGCTCTGTCCGTCTTCGAGCGCATCGTCTACCACTGCGCATGCATCGACGCCTCGGACCCGGCTCATCCGGTCCTCGAGGTCGACGCGATACTCCGTGACGGCGACGCCGACGGCCCGTTGCTCGTCGCGGTCGCCGAGTTCAAGCGCATGATCGGGTTCGACGCGACGAACGCCTGTCTCGGCGAACTCCGGCGCGCCGGTCGCACCGAGAGCCACGACGGCGTCGAGTACGTGAGCTTCACCATGTGGGAGCTGGTCGGGCCGTGACACGCCGCAGTCACCGGGCACCGCCGCCGGCGCGCGCGGCACCGATCAACCGGCGACGACGTCGCCCTCCATCCGGTTCACGGTGCATCCGAGATCCTCGAGATACGCGACCGCGCTGTCGCGCGCGGCCTGAGATCCCGACATCTCCAGGATCACCCACGCCGAGTGCGCCTCGACGTTGGCACGGCGGATGCTCGGGATCACATCGAAGCGCTTGATCACTTCGTAGATGATGGGCCGTTCGACGAGTGACTCGGGGATCGAGACGAACAGCCGGATCGCTTCCGCGGACGCGGTCATCGCGCATCACCGTCGGCACCGAGCCCGATGCGCGCGCACGCGTCGGCGGGATCGAGCACGAGCCCGGTATAGAACGGACCGAACTCCGCGTAACGCGCGGACACGGGGTCGAATCGCATCTCGTAAACGATCTCCTTGAGCGCGGCCGCGTCGTCGGCGAGCAGTGTGACGCCCCACTCCCAATCGTCGATGCCGGTCGAGCCGGTGATGAGCTGCAGCACGCGGCCGGCATACGTGCGGCCCACGCGCGCGTGGCCGGCCATGAAGGTCTTGCGCTCCTCGAACGGCAGCTCGTACCAGTTCGCACCCGGCGCGCGCCGCTTCGACATCGGGTAGAAGCAACAGCACTGCTTCATCGGCAGGTTCGGATGAACGCGCTGTTCGCGATAGTGCTCGATGCGGTCGCGCCATACGGCGAGGCGCGCGTCGAGCTCCGCGCCCGACAGGCCTTCCTCGCGGGCGAGACGGGCGCGTTCGTCGTCCTCGGTCGCGCCGTATTCGGACTGCTCGGTCAGCGAGAGGTACGAGTACACCGGTTCGAGCGGCGCCGCGAGCAGGTCGTTCTGGAACTGTTGCAACCGGGCGAGGTCGGGTCCGAGGGCGACGACACCGAAGTCGGCCTTGTGGCCGAGCATCGCCAGCGCGAGCGCCTGGTGCCCAGCGGCCGCGAGCGCGGCGAATGCGTCCTGGATGCGCTTTCCCGCGCGCCCGTCGCGTTCCTCACGCGCCCGATCGACGCGGTAGTAGAGATGCAGCACACCCCAACCGACCGACGGAATCACACGCTCCACGGTGCGAGCGTACCCGCGTCGATCGGATCGTCGAGCAGAGCCGACCGCGCCAAAAGCGCGTCGTTACCAGCTCGAATCGAGGCCCGAGACCGTGTCGTCGCTCACGCTCGCCGGGCAGCCCGCCTTGCCGTAGTAGGTGCCCGCGCTGGGCCCACCGGCGACGTCCGCGATCGCATACGTCATGCCCGACTCCGACCTCTCGGAGAGGCACACGACCTGGAACGGCCCGCTCATCGACGTTCCGACGGCGACGGTGAGCTTCCCGCCCCAGTCGAGCGAGGGCTCGATCTGCCTCAGCGTCGTCAGATCCTCGCTGTACAACTGCTGATCCGTGTACAACACCTTCTCGGCCGTCAACGCGTTGCGCAGATCCGACTCGACCGCCCGATCCTGCGCACTGGTCGCGTTCGGTGGGGCCTGCACGTCGACCTGCACGCCGTAGTCGTACAACTCCATCGTCTCGACGATCTTGGGATCGATACCGGGCGGTGCGCCGAGCTGCTTCGCCACGGCCGCGAGATCCAGCGAGAGTTGCAGCTTGCGGAGACGGCCCGAGTCGTCGACCCAGACGGTCGCCGGCATCTTGAGGTCGCCGACCAACGCGATCGCGTGCAGCAGCGACGCGCGACGCGC
>DATJAA010000074.1:0-4237 GCA_035516815.1 Acidimicrobiia bacterium
CGATGATTGCGCCATGGCCACGACCCGCCGAGCCGACATGTTCGTCGATCTCGATGACGACCCGCGCGAGAACAGACCAACCTTGGGCGACGAGCGGACCACGTTGATCGAGTGCCTGCGTAGTGTGCGCCTCACGTTGGAGATGAAGTGCTCGGGGCTCGATGCCGATGCGCTCGCGCGGCGTTCCGTCGAGCCGTCGACGATGTCGCTCCTTGGGCTGGTGCGACACCTGGCCGAGATGGAACGCGGTTCGTTCCGGGTGGTGATGGCGGGACAGGACGCACCCCGGCTGTTCTGCTCCGAAACCGACCGGGACGGCGACTTCGACGGCGCGGTTCCCGACCCGCAGGTAGTTGCAGAGGCGTGGGACGCATGGCGGGCCGAGGTGGACTTCGCCGAGCGGTTCGTGGCCGAGGCACCCAGTCTCGACATCGCCGCCGACGAACGGTCGGGCATCGGCTCCGGCGAAGGCCCGATCTCGCTCCGCGAGGTGCTCGTCGAGCTGATCCACGAGTACGCCCGCCACCTCGGTCATGCCGACCTGTTGCGTGAGCGTATCGACGGACGCATCGGCCAGTAACTCATGCGCCATGAGTCACGAGCTGCGCGACATCGCGGCGCGCGACATCGCGCTGCGCGAATGGCCCCTGGTAGCGTCGACAGATGGGCCGCGCCAAGCTCATCGCAAAGGACCTGACTCCGCCGATCATCCGTCGTTACGCGCTCCGCATCCGGGAGAAGCGGTTCTCCCCCGGCGCGGTCCGCACCGGCGAGGCGCCGGCCGAGTGGTACGACGAGAAGTTCGAAGGCTCGAATCACTGGCGCGACCACTACTCGCGCAGCCCCTGGTACTACATCTGGACTGTGCTCGTCGACCGAGTGCAGGCGATCGATGCGGCATCGGTCCTCGACATCGGCTGCGGGCCGGGGCAGATTGCCGCGTTCCTCCGCGATCGCGGAATCACCGACTACGTCGGACTCGACTTCAGCTCGAAGCGGATCGAATGGGCGAGGTCGGCGGTACCCGAAGTTCGATTCGAGCTGGCCGACGTGTACACCACCGACCTGCTCGAGTCGGTTCCCTACAACACCGTGGTCTGCACGGAGTTCCTCGAACATGTCGACCGCGACGTCGAGGTGATTCGTCGATTGCGCTCCGGGACTCGCTTCATCGGCACCGTCCCGAACTTCGGCGGGGGCTCGCACGTTCGGTACTTCAACAACGCCGACGAGGTGGTGGCCCGGTATGGACCCTGCTTCGCGAGATCGCGCGTCGATACCTTCTTCATGCCGTCGCCTGGAAAGCAGCAGTTCCTGATCGACGGCACCGTCGCCTAGCGACACGGGTGCCCCCCCGCCGGGTGTTCCCGCCGGGGGCAGGGCTTGAGGGATCTGCGCCGTCCTGAGGGCGGACCGGGCGTCCCGATGACGCCACCCTTGCCCCATGCCGCCGAGTTTGGGAGAATTCCCAGGTGGCGGATACACGCAAGCGGCGCGGGCAGCCCTGGTGGGCAGTTTCGGTGGTTGCGGCGTCCGTGGTGTTGGCCCTGCTCATCCTGAATCGCCCGACCAGAACACCGACGGTCTCGGTCTCGAAGTCACCGCCCGTCACCAGCCCCGCAACCCACGCCCGAGCAGCGGTCGTGCGGCCGGCCGTCCACAAGGTGCAGCCGGCGCGCGTCGCAGTGAAGCCGGCGCCGGTCACGATCCCGCCGGTGACGATCCCGCCGGTGACGCCGACGACCGCGAAGGCGGCACTGCTGATCCAGCTCCCGCGCACGGGATGAGCACTCGCGCCGGAGCCGGCGTGGCTCGCCGCGGCGGCTGGCCGGTCTCGCTCGCCCACTTGTAACCTCCCGCGTCCGGAATGCTGACACCGGTGTCAGCTCGACCTGGAGGCGATCGCAGTGGCACTGACCGAGCTCAAGGGACGTCCGCTCGGAACCCAGAAGGTGGTCATCGAACACGGCCCGGTCCGCGTCTTCGCGCAGGCGCTGATGGACGACGATCCGGTGTACGCGACCGACGCGGCGCCTGTCCCGCCGACGTTCCCGTTCGTCATGCCGTACTGGGGCTCGATGGGTGTCGGCGGCGCGGCCGGCCTCCCGATCGAGAACCTGCGCGGCAAGGGCCGCGCGATCCTGCACGGCGAGCAGGAGTTCGTCTACCACGGCGGCGAGTGGCCGCATGCCGGCGACGTGCTCGTCGGCGAGGGCATCATCTCCGACGTCTACGAGAAGGCGAAGAGCGACGGCGGCAAGCTGGAGTTTTACGTGACGGAGACCACCTGGTCGAACGAGCGAACCTCGAAGCCCGTCGTCACGACCAAGTTCACGTTGGCGATCAACTGCAAGCCGGACGCGGCCGAACCGAAGCCGCTGGCTTCGTGACCCCGCAGGAGCTCTCCGACCGGTCCGAGATCCACGACGTGATCGTCCGCTACGGCTGGGCGATCGACACCAAGGACTGGGCGTTGCTCGACACGTGCTTCACCGACGACGCGCATGTCGACTATTCCTCGAACCCGGGCGGGAAGGCAGGGCCGTACCGCGAAGTGCGCGGTTGGCTGGAGAAAGTCATGTCGGCGTTCCCGGTCACACAGCACCTCATGGCGAACATCGACGTCTCGCTCGCCGGCGACGGGGCCACATGCCGGACGATGGTGACGAATCCGCAGGGTGCGGCAACCCGTGAAGGCGGCTTGCATTTCTTCTTCGTCGGCGCGCGCTACGACGACGAACTCACGCGTACCCCGCAGGGATGGAGGATCGCGCGGCGCATCGAGACAACCTTGTGGTTCCAGGGCTCATTGCCCGACGAGCTCTTGATTCAGCGCTGACCATCACCTCGTCGCGCGCCTGACGTGGCGTCGAGGCGGGATCAATCCCGCGCGAGGAGCATCGAGACGTTGTCGTGGAAGAGTCCCGGCGCGTCGTCCGGAACGACGGGCAGCGCGCTCCGCGCGTAGTCGGCCAGCGGCGTAGCGGTCCCCTCGGAGTGCGGGTAGTCCGAACAACACATGTACAGGTCGCCCGTCTGACGGATGAGGCGCGCCGGGAGCTCGTACGAGAACGACGAGACGCGCACCTGACGACGGAAATAGTCGCTCGGACGCATCGAGAGCTCTGCGAGCGGTCGGCCGTTCAACCGGGCCGTGAACGCCGACCCGCCGTCGAGCATCATCAAGAACATCGGCACCCACACTGCGCTCAACTCCACGACGCCGATCCGGAGATCGGGATGCCGCTCGAGCGCCCCGTTCAAGATCAGGTCGCTGCACGCCAGCGCCGCCGCGGTCCACAAGAACACGGAGTCGAGCGTGGAGATGAACGACTCGGGCGGATCGGTGTACCACGCGTCGTCGAACGGGCGGCGCTGATCGGCTACGTGGAACAGCGGGCGGACGCCGTGCTCGACGAAGGCGCGCCACATCCGGTCGTGCTCGGGGTGTGAGAGCGGGCGGCCGTCGACGAGCGCCGGTGCGACCATGGCCAGGCGGACGCCGTCGCGATCGAGCCGCGCCAGCTCGGCGGTCAGCCATTGCTCGTCGCGCAAGGTGACGTGCGCGACCGGGTGCACCTTGCCCCGCCCGTCGGTCGCGACTGCCGCGCACCACCGGTTCCACGCGGTCATGTTCGCGGTGAGCGCACCGACGTCGGTATCGAGGGTGCGCTCCCACAGCAAGCCGAAGTTCGGGAAGACGACCGCTTCGTCGATTCCCATCGCTGCGAGCTGTTCCGCGCGGGCAGCCGCGTCCCAGTAATCGCGCGGGAGCTCGTCGTCGTATCGCCCCTCCCGTGGGAGCCGCGCGCGGATGCGCTCGTGCAACGAGCCGAGCTCGGCCGTTTCGCCGGGGTGCTGTACGTCGGCGGGCTGCAGCTTCCGGCCGCGCCACGTCACCCACGGGTAGCCGAGATCGTCGTCGACGATCTCCAGAGCGTCGTCGCGGCGGGCCGGATCGATGTGATCGCGCCACATCGCGCGGCTCTCGTAGAGATGCTGGTCGGAGTCAACGACGGGCTGCACCGGTTCATTGTTCACCTATCCTCGGGCTGATGTCATCCCGGCCCGAATTCGACCTCGACGCGGACGCCTACCGGCGCCGGATCCGGGTCGTGACAACCTCGGCCGGCGTCGTCCAATCCGATCTGCAGGACGACTTTCACCATTTCGTCGTCACCCTCCGCCACCACGGCGAGCACGTCGAATCGGTCGAGGCGGAGTCGCGGCGCTGGCC
>DATJAA010000075.1:0-3360 GCA_035516815.1 Acidimicrobiia bacterium
GGCCCACGACGCGAGCACGCCGTCGCGTTCCAGGCGGAGGTCCCAGTGCAGGGCCCGCGCGTGGTGCTCCTGCACGACGAACCGCGGAAGCCGGCCCGGCGTGCTCTCGCGTTCGGCCTCGGGAGCGTCGTTCGCTCGCGGCTCCGGCGTCGCGTCGAAGTTGCGCTTCGCGTCGTACTCCGCCAGCTCACGTTTGCGCGGCACGGTCACGGTATACACGGTGCGCGAAACCGGTCCGGGGGGAACGTCGAGGCCGGGCGGCGATCCCCGACGTTCCCGAACCGGTGCTGCAGGGAGCCCGAGCGCACCGTGCGGGGGGGCGGTGCCCAACGGACTCGACGGCTAAATACCCCGGCCGCGCCGCGCCAAACCCAGAATCGAACATTTGGTCCAGGGGTGTCGATAGAGGTCTCTCGATTCCCTACTGGACTTGTCGGGAATCGGGACCTAGCTTGGGCACGCTGTCCGTCTCCCCAATCGAGCGCAAAGGACGGGATCATGTCGGAGCAAGCCTGGGGTCTCGAGACCCGACTCGTTCACGCCGGGTCCGAGCCGGACCCAACTACCGGAGCCCGGGTGACGCCGATCTACCAGACGACGTCGTTCGTGTTCCGCGATACCGAGCATGCCGCGGCCCTGTTCGGGCTGCAGGAGCTCGGCATGATCTACACACGGATCATGAACCCCACCCAGGACGCGCTGGAGCAACGGATGGCTGCGCTCGAAGGAGGAGTCGCCGCGCTCGCGGTGTCGAGCGGGCAGGCGGCGCAGACGATCGCGCTGCTCAATCTCGCCGAGAACGGCGGCCACATCGTGTCGAGCGCGTCGCTGTACGGCGGTACCTACAACCAGCTTCACTACACGTTCCCGAAGCTCGGCATCGAAGTTTCGTTCATCGACGATCCCGACGACCTCGACGCGTGGAAGAAGGCGATCCGCCCCAATACGAAAGCGTTCTACGGCGAGAGCATCGGCAACCCGAAGGGAGACATCTTCGACTTCGAGGGCATTTCTGCGATCGCCCACGAGAACAAGATCCCGTTGGTCATCGACAACACACTCGCGAGCCCCGCGCTCCTGCAGCCGATTCGGCACGGCGCCGACGTCGTCGTGCACAGCGCGACGAAATTCATCGGCGGTCACGGTACGTCGATCGGCGGGATCATCGTCGACGGCGGGACGTTCGACTATCCGGGAAGTGGTCGCTTCCCGGGGTTCACCGAGCCCGACCCCAGCTATCACGGGCTCGTGTTCGCAGATCTTCCGGCGGAGCTCCGGCCGGCGATGTTCGTGCTGAAGTGCCGCCTGCAGTATCTCCGCGACATCGGTGCGTCGATCGCGCCGTTGAACTCCTTCTTGTTCCTGCAGGGACTGCAGACGCTGAGCCTGCGGATGGAGCGGCACTCGCAGAACGCGCTCGCGGTCGCGCAGTGGCTCGAAGGCCGCGACGAGGTCGAGTGGGTCGCGTACCCCGGACTGAAGTCGAGCAAGTGGAATGCGCGTGCGAAGAAGTACCTCACGAGCGGAGCGGGTGCGATCATCGCGTTCGAGCTCAAGGGTGGTGTCGACGCGGGGCGCAGCTTCATCGACAGTCTCGAACTGTTCAGCCATCTCGCGAACGTCGGTGACGTTCGAAGCCTCGCCATTCACCCCGCGAGCACCACGCACAGCCAGCTCGAGCCGGCCGAGCAGCTCACCACCGGGGTAACGCCCGGACTCGTGCGCCTATCGGTCGGCATCGAGACGTTGGACGACATCCTCGCCGACCTCGACGCGGGATTGCGCGCGGCCAAATCGTCGTAGCGTGAGCGACGATCCGCCGGTTACCGGTGCGTGGCATCCGGGTGATCCGCCCGGACGCCGCCAATTCGCGACATTGTTCGGCGACGACGCACTCACGCTGCGCGCCGGCGGTGTTCTTCCTTCGGTGGCGGTCGCGTACGAGACGTGGGGAACCCTGAATTCCGACGCTTCCAACGGTGTTCTCCTCTTGCACGCGCTCACCGGCGACACGCATGCGACCGGTCCGGTCGGTCCCGGTCACCCCCAACTCGGATGGTGGGACCCGCTGATCGGGCCGGGCCGGACGATCGACACGGACCGCTTCTTCGTCGTCTCGCCGAACGTGCTCGGTGGGTGCCAGGGAACGACGGGGCCGGCGTCGATCGATCCCGCGACGGGCGTTGCGTACGGATCGCGTTTTCCGGTCATCACAATCCGCGATCAGGTCGACGTCGAAGCCGCGCTCGCCGATCACCTCGGCGTCGACCGGTGGTATGCCGTCATCGGCGGTTCGATGGGCGGCCAGCGCGTGATCGAGTGGGCCGTGCGACACCGCGACCGTGTGGCGCGTGCGGTCGTCATCGCGTGCGGGGCGGCGGCAACTGCCGAGCAGATCGCGTTGTGCTCATTGCAGATCCGGGCGATCGAGGCCGACCCCCACTTCAACAACGGCGACTACTACGACCAACCGGTCGGCCCGTGGCGCGGGTTGTCGATCGCACGCGGGATCGGGCAGGTTTCGTACCGATCTGAGCTCGAGCTCGCCCAGCGGTTCAACCGGGGCCATCAGAACGACGAGCATCCGTTCGAGGGCGGGCTCTACACCGTGGAGTCGTACCTCGAGTATCACGGCGAGAAGCTCGCGCACCGGTTCGATGCGAACAGTTACGTCGTGTTGTCGCGAGCAATGAACAATCACGATGTCGGACGGGGTCGGGGTGGCATCGCGGACGCGCTCGCCCGCGTCACCGCGGAGGTGACCATCGCGGGGATCTCGAGCGATCGGCTCTACCCACTCCGGCTGCAATACGAGCTCGCCGACCTGCTTCCGCGCAACAAGGGAGTTGAGGTCGTGAGCTCGCTCGCCGGTCACGACGGGTTCCTCACCGAACACGAAGCGATCGGCGACATCATCGCCGGCTCGCTGGTGTGACCACTCCCGTCATCCGGCGGGACCGAACCACCGCCGAGGGTCACGCGCCGGAATAGGCTCGATTCGATGGGCGGCATGGCGGACGCCTCGCGTCAGACGTCGAATCGGCGCACCGCGTTCCGGCTCCCGACCGCGCTGGATGTGCGAGTACAGGTCGAGGGGGCTCCGAGGGGCACCGAGGTTTGGCCGCTCCTCGACGGTGGCACCGGGCGCGTGCTGGCGACGGTCTCCGAGGACATCTCCGCGGGCGGCCTTCGCTTCCGGGCGCCGACGCCGCTGGCGCGCCGAACGCCGGTGACGCTGGCGTTCGCGCTCGACGAAACGCCCGTCGTAGTCGAGGCCGAGGTCGCGCACGTCGAAGCCGACGATTTCGGCGCGGGCATCGGTACCGCCTTCACCAGTATCGATGCCCTGCTGACGTCGAG
>DATJAA010000076.1:0-7892 GCA_035516815.1 Acidimicrobiia bacterium
CTCGGGCCGGTGCACGAGCTGGAATCGCTCGACCAGGTCCCACCAACGGGTGTCGTGATCGGCACCCGGGTCGGCGTACAGGCCGCGCTCGAAGTGGGTCATGACGAGCACCCACCGAGCGAAGATGAGGAGATACGCGCGCCCGGCCGCGTGGAGACGGGGCGCGAGATCGTCGACGACGGTCGGCGGGAGCCCCGCGATCCGGGCCAGCCATTCGGGCCGGCGCACGAGACGACCGCAACGCATTGCGACCCCTTCGGTCAGGCAGAGGTGCATCGTACGCAGGAGCCAGGGGAGCTCGGGCCCGACGCCTTCGAAGTAGATGGCGTGGCCGAACTCGTGGAGCATCGTCTCGGTCCAGCGCTCGCCGGGCGTGTTGTTGCTGAGCACGCGAACGTCGCCGGCCCGGTCGACGTCGATGCAGAAGGCGTGCTGCACCTTTCCCGGTCGGGGGACGAGGTCGCTGCGCGCCAATACACCCCGGACATCGAGCCCCATCGAGTCGAACGTCCGCACCGTCAGCTCGCCGATGTCGTTCTCGCAGAGGTAGGGGTCGAGATCCACCCCGACCGCGCCCGGAGGATCCTGGAAGAACGGGTCCTCGTAGTGCCAGGGCCGGAGTGCGTCGGCGGCGACGCCGTAGTCGGCGGACAGGCGCTCGTCGAGCTGCGCCTTCAACTCCCGGAACGGCCCGGCCGTGAGCTCGTCGACCTCCTCGAGCGTGGCGAACAGGCGCGCCTCGTCGAAGTCGGTGGTCTCCAGTGCCAGCGCGAAGTGATCGCGATAGCCGAGCAACTGCGCGGCGCGGTTGCGGAGCCCGGCCAGCGCGCGGACGTCGGCGGCGACGGCACTACCGACGCTCTTCGACGCCTCCCAGGCCGCACGCCGGTGCGCCGAGTCCGTGCTCGTGCGCAGCACGTCGAGGATCTGGTTGTCGTCGATGTCGTCGCCGTCGATCTGACCACGGTGCCGGGCAAACCGCGACTCGATGCCGCTCTGCAGCTCGACGATCTCGCGGCGCAGGTCGGCGTCGACCTGGTTGGGCAGGAAAGCCTGCGCGAGCACGTCGAGCTGGCGCACGACGAAAGGGTCGGAGCTCGCGTCGTCGTGGAGCTCGCGGCGCATCGCACTGACCGCCGCGAACGCGTCGACGTCGGCGAGAGCGTTCGAAAGCGCGAGATCCGCGGCGGCGCGCCGCTGTTGCGACTCGTCGGTCGCGTTCGTGTTCGCCTCCCACCACGCGGTGTTCGCAGCGGCCTCGAGGGGTTCCAGCGTCGCGCTGTTCGTCGCGACGAGCTCGGCTGGGGTCACTTGAACCAGATGCGCTGGTAGCTACGGCTCATCGGGTGAGTCAGGAGAACGACCAGCAACACGTCGAACGCGAGCTGGATGATGACGGCCACGTCGGCGATGGTGCGGTAGACCGCGAGCACCACGATGACCTGGAAGACCGCCGTCCCGACCGCGAGTAAGTAGCCCCACTTCTTCTCGTTGGCGATCCCGAAGCCGCCGAGCACGAGGCCGACGAGGATCAGGAGCGCGAAGAAGCCGAACGAGGGATACGAGAGCAGCGAGAAGAGTCCTTGGACATAGCAAAGAATGACCCCCATGTAGAGGGTCTGCGGTTGATGGGGGTTCACCCAGCGAGATTGGTCCACGGCCCCATTGTGTCGGATGGCCGGGCGGCAAGGTGACGCAACCCTCGATCACGAGGCGCGGGAGCGCAACTGGCCGCACGCGGCGTCGATTGCTGTGCCGCGGTTGCGACGTACGGTCGCCTGCACGCCCCGGGCGCGGAGGCGCTCGGCGAATGCGGAGATGCGGCCCGCATCGCTGGGTCGGCCCGGGTAGCCGGCGGTTCCGTTGAGGGGGATGAGGTTGACGTGGGCTCCGCCCCGGAAGCCCGTCAGCCGCCCGGCGAGCGCGTCGGCCTGATGGGGGAGGTCGTTCACGTTCGCGATGCACGCGTACTCGAACGACACTCGCCGGCCCTTACGGTCGGCGTAGGCGCGCGCGGCATCGAGCACCTCCTCCAGCGGATAGCGGCGGTTGAGCGGAACCAATTGCTCCCGTAGCGCGTCGTCGGGCGCGTGCAATGACACTGCGAGGGTCACCGGCAACGGAAACTCGGTCAACCGGTGCATGCCCGGAACGACACCGACGGTCGACACGGTGAGGTGTCGCGCCGAGATGCCGACGTCGTCGTGCAATCGAACGCAGGAGTCGAGGACGTTCTCAACGTTCGCGAGCGGCTCGCCCATCCCCATATAGACAACGTTCGACACCCGCTGAGGCGACGCGTGTTGCGCGCGCAGGACCTGCTCGACGATCTCGCCCGACCCGAGGTGGCGTTCGAAGCCCGCCTGACCGGTCGCGCAGAACGTGCAACCCATCGCGCAGCCGGCCTGAGACGAGACGCATACCGTCGCACGCTCGGCGTAGCGCATGAGCACCGTTTCGATCTGAGCGCCGTCGTTCGCGCGCCACAGCCATTTCGCCGTCGTTTCGTCGTCGGCGAGCTGCAGCGTGGTCGCGGTCAGCGCCTCGGGTAGCGCTGCGACGACGCGAGCGAGGAGTGCTTTGGGGATGTTCGTCACCGCGTCCAATGGGCGTCGTTGCTCGTACAGCGCCTCGTGGATCTGACGGGCCCGGTACGCCGGTTCGCCGAGCGACGCGACGAGCTCCTGCAGATCGCTGCGGCGGGCCTCGTAGCGCGTCGTCATTGCGGCCGGACTTCGAGTTCGTAGGCGCGATCCACGCGGTGGACCTCGAACCCGAGGCCCTTGTAGAGCCGGAGCGCGGGGCCGTTGTCGGCCGCGCAGAAGAGCATGCCCGTGGTGACGCGCCGCTCGTACAGCGCTTCGAGTCCGGCGATGGCGAGGGCGCGGCCGACGCCCGACCCCTGGCCCCGCGGGTCGACGCCGATGACGTAGATCTCGCCGAGGGCGGAATCAACGTCGTTGGCGTCGTGCACCTTCAGCCAGTTGAAGCCGAGCAACCCGCCGTCGTCGGCGGCGAGCAGGAAGAGCTCCGGATCGAACCAAGGTTCCGACTCGCGCCGCTCCAGCGTCGCCAGCGTCCAGTTGCCCTGCTCGGCGTGACCGGCGAACGCGCGATTGTTGACGGCCAGCCAGCTCTTCTCGTCGCGACCGGGCTCGAAGTGACGGAGGTGTATCCCGGTCGGCCACTTCGGACGCGCCGCGACCGGTAGTGCGACGCGCATCTCGTAGAGCTCGCGGTCGGCGCGCCAGCCTGCGGCCGCCAGCTCGGCCTCGTCGGCCGGCCCCGCGCCGAGGACCCACAGCGTCACGAGGCCGCCGCCGCGCGCGGCGACATGCGCGACGGCCGCCGCGACGAGCGCGGGCCGAACTCCGAGCTCGCGGGCCTCGGGTGCGACGACGACTCCGAGCGACCAGCGGCGCTCGGTCGGCGTATCCACCCGCGCGACGTGCCCGTACGCGAGATCGCCGGCGAGGAAACCGGCGGAGTCCGCGCCGGGATGCTCGAGGTCGAGCCAGACGGCGTCGCCGAGCGCGGCATGACCAGCGATCGCGCGGGCGGCGTCGTCGATGCTCCGGACGTGCGCGATCACGTCGCCGAACCGCGCGGGTTCGACCTCGACGACGGCCGGTGCGGTCACGGAACGAGGGTACCTTGACGCCCATGGCTCGACCCCGGGGCGCCAAGGCGCGCGCAGACGCCGTCGTAGAGCTGCTCCGGGCGGAGTATCCCGACGTGAAGTGCGCGCTCAACCACGAGAACGCCTACGAATTGCTCGTGGCGACGATCTTGTCCGCGCAGACCACCGACGAGCGCGTGAACATGGTGACACCGACGCTGTTCGCGAAGTACCCGACGGCCGCCGACCTCGCGGCAGCCGACGCCGACGAGGTCGAGTCGATCATCCAGTCGACCGGCTTCTTCCGCTCGAAGGCGAAGAACATCATGGGGATGGCGCAAGGCGTCGTGGCTCGCTTCGACGGCGAGATACCCGTCGCGATCGACGACTTGGTCTCGCTGCCCGGCGTCGGCCGCAAGACGGCCAACGTGGTTCGTTCGGTCTGGTTCCACGAACCGGGACTCCCGGTCGACACGCACGTGACACGGCTCTCGGCCCGGCTCCGGCTCACGGCGGAGTCCGATCCCGTGCGGATCGAACACGATCTCGGCGCAATGGTCGCTCCGGCCGAGTGGGGCGATCTGTCGTTGCGGCTCATCGAGCACGGTCGTCGCGTGTGCGATGCGCGCCGCCCCCGGTGCAGCGCGTGCGTGCTCGCAGCGGTGTGCCCCTCGGCCGGCAAGGTTGCCGGCGCGGTCTGACCCGACGAGTCCGTGCGAGTCGGGGCGAGCCTGCCCGTGGCCGCGCCGGCTCACGCACAAGTTCACCTGCCGGTTCAATCGTCGGGCATGCGGGCGAGCAGCGTCGACGCGCGGTCGATCGTTCTGCGTCCGGTCGCGAAGGCGCGTTCGGTCGCAAAGAGCTCGCTCGCCACGGCCGAGTCGGGAGTCTGGCCGTACTGCTCGGCCATGGCGGTGATCCGCCGGCTCAGGTCGTCGAGTTGCGCGGCGATGCTCGACAACGCGGCGAGGTCGCTCGACGTGCTCATCGCGGCAGTGTGCCATAACCAAATGCCGACCAAATGCCCGCAGGCCCGGAAGCGACGGCCGGTACGATGAGCCGTTCCCATGCTCGCTCGCATCGACGTCCGCGGTACTGCCGGCGATCTGCGGGCGGCCCTTGCCCGACCGGGCCCGGCCGCGGCCGAGGTCGGCGGGGCGGTCGCCGAGATCATCGCCGACGTGAGGGCGCGCGGTTCCGTGGCCGTGCGCGAGCTGACGGCGCGGCTCGACGGGGCCGACGTCCCCGAACCGCGGGTCGAACGATCGGAGGTCATCTCCGCGCTCGGCCGGATCTCGCCCGGGCTGCGCGCCGCGTTCGAGCTCGCGCGGGACCAGATCGTCGCGTGGCACGAAGCGCAGCGCGAGCGCGAGGCGCACCACGAGCGGCTGGGCGTCGAGGTCTGGGAGCGAGTGGTACCGGTCGAGCGCGTCGGTTGCTACGTGCCCGGCGGGCGGGCACCTCTCGCGTCGTCCGTGCTGATGACCGTGCTTCCGGCACGCGTCGCGGGCGTCGCGGAGGTCGTGCTCTGCTCGCCGCCCGGCCCGGCCGGGCGGATCGACGACGCGATCCTCGCCGCCGCCGCGATCGCGGGGGCCGACGACGTTTTCGCGATCGGTGGCGCCCAGGCGATCGCCGCGATGGCTTTCGGCGCCGGCAGCCTCGGTCGGGTCGACGTGATCGTCGGGCCCGGGAACGCGTATGTGGTCGAGGCGAAGCGGCAGGTCTTCGGGACGGTCGGGATCGACGGGCTCGCCGGTGCCTCCGAGGTCGCCGTCGTCGCCGACGAGACCGTCGATCCCGAGTGGGTTGCGGCCGACCTCCTCGCGCAGGCCGAACACGGTCCCGGCGGCGCGGTTGCGCTGATCGTGTGGGACGAAGCGGTGGCCGACCGCGTCGGTCTCGCGCTCGACGCGCTGCTCGTTTCCGCCGACCGCCGCGACGAGGCCGCCGCGACCCTGGACGCCGGCGGCCGGGTGATCATCGTCGACGACCCCGCCCAGGCCATCGACGCGGCGAACGCGATCGCGCCGGAGCACCTCGAGCTCATGTGCGGCGGCGCCGAGCTGCTGGTGCCCATGGTGCGCAACGCAGGTGCGGTGTTCGTCGGGCCGCACGCGCCGGCGGCGATCGGCGACTATGTCGCGGGAACCAATCACGTGCTTCCCACGGGCGGTACGGCCCGCTTCGCGAGCGCGCTCCGCATCGCGAACTTCCAGAAGCACATTCACGTCGTGCACGCCGACGCGGGCGCGCTGAAACGGGTCGGACCGGCCGCGCGGTCGATTGCCGCCGCGGAAGGCCTCTCCGCCCACGCCGACTCCGTTCGGCTGCGCGAGGAGTCGCGCAGGTGAGCGCCGGGCGGCCCGAGCCCCGCGACGAGCTCCGCGCGCTCGAGGGCTACCACTCGCCGCAGGTCGACGTGGACGTGAGGCTCAACACCAACGAGAGTCCGTACCCTCCACCGGACGGCTTCGTCACGCGCTGGCTCGACGCACTGCGCGGCGTCGACTGGAACCGTTATCCCGACCGCGCCGCGGGCGATCTCCGGACCGCGCTGGGAGGGTTCCTCGGTCAGCTGCCCGAGCGGCTGCTCTGCGGCAACGGCAGCAACGAGATCCTGCAGACGCTGCTGCTGACCTACGGCGGCGCCGGGCGGCAAGCGCTGATCTTCGAGCCCACCTACGCGTTGCACGCGCAGATTGCGCGCGCGACCGGCACCGAGATCGTCATCGCGGAACGCGACGGCCGGTACTTGATCGACCTCGACGAGGCCACCGCCGCGATACGGCGCGCGCGACCGGCGCTCGTATTCGTGTGCACGCCGAACAACCCGACCGGCACGGTGGAACCGCGCGAGACGGTGGAAAGGCTGACCGCCGCGGCCGCCGACACGGGCACGGTCGTAGTGGTCGACGAGGCCTACGGTGAGTTCGCACCATGGACCGCGCTGGATCTCGTTGCAGATGATCTTCCGCTCGCGGTGGTGCGCACGTATTCGAAGGTGTGGTCGCTCGCGGGCCTGCGCCTCGGCTTCGCCGTCGCGCCGTCGTGGATGGTGGCTGAGCTCGAGAAGGTGCTCTTGCCGTACAACCTGTCGGTGTCTACACAGCTCGCGGGCACGGTGGCGCTCGACTTCGCTCCGGAGATGGAGCACCGGGTCGCCGCGCTCGTGGAGGAGCGTGGCCGCCTGTTCGCCGCCCTCGCGAACACTCCGGGGATCGACGTGTGCCCCTCGGGCGCGAATTTCCTGATGTTCAGCGTGTCCGGCGACGCCCACGAGCTGTGGAAGCGCCTGCTCGATCGCGATGTGCTGGTGCGAGATTTCTCCTCGTGGCCGCGGATCGAAGGCTGCTTGCGAGTCACCGTGGGCACGCCGGGCGAGAATGACGCCTTCCTCGCCGCGCTGCGCGAGGTGTTACCGGAGGTCGTCACGTGAACGGGAACCCGAAATGACTCGGCGCGCCGAGCTCCGCCGGGAGACGAGGGAGACCACCGTCGCGGTCTCCCTCGTGATCGAGGGCGCGGGCGCCGGCCAAGTGTCGACCGGGATCCCTTTTTTCGACCACATGCTCGAACAGCTCGGCAAGCACGCCGGCTTCGACCTGCGGATCGAGGCGACGGGGGATCTCGAAGTCGACCTGCACCACACCGTCGAAGACGTCGGGATCGTGCTCGGGAACGCGCTGCGCGAGGCCCTCGGCGACAAGCGCGGCGTGCGCCGGTTCGCGAGCGCCTCGGTCCCGCTCGACGAGGCGTTGGTCGACGTCGCGCTCGACCTGTCGGGCCGTCCGTTCCTCGTCTACGCGGTCGACCCGATCTCGGAGTGGATCGGAACCTTCGATCCACAGCTCGCCGAGGAGTTCTGGAAGGGTTTCGTCGACGGCGCACGCGTCACGCTGCACCTGCGCAGTATCAGCGGTAAGAACGGGCATCACGTGATCGAAGCCTCCTTCAAGGGTGTCGCGCGCGCACTGCGCGACGCAGTGAAGATCGAGGGCGACGACGTCCCGTCGACGAAAGGCACGTTGTCGTCGTGAGCTCGCCGCGTATTGCGGTCGTCGACTACGGGATCGGCAACCTGCGTTCGGCGGAGAAGGCGCTCCGGCACCTCGGTGCCGACGCCGCGCTGACCGCCGACGCGCGCGCCATCGAGAGCGCCGACGCGGTGGTGCTGCCCGGCGTCGGTGCGTTCGGCGCGTGCATGAATGCGCTGCGGCGCGCCGGTCTCGAGCCGGTCACCAAGGCCGCGGCCGGCGACGGGCGGCCGTTT
>DATJAA010000077.1:0-4591 GCA_035516815.1 Acidimicrobiia bacterium
CGCGATGTATCCCGTTCCGAACGCGAAGATGATGCATACCAACGCGAGGGCCGGGTACGACAAGGCGTGGTTGAATATCGACGACCAGATGTATCCGAACAGGGTCGCCGTGAACGCGACCATGATGCCCGGATAGATCCAGTAGTAGAGATGGCTGATCCACCCCACGCTGATCTTCGCGAACCGGGCGAAGCTTCGATGTCGGGGGTTCGACTTCTGCAGCAACGCCGCTTCGGCGAAGTAGTAACTCGATCCCGTGCCGGCGTCGGGATAGATGCGCGCCAGCTCGCTGTAGCTGTAGGCGGTCAACAGGGCGAGCACGAGCGCGAAGAACAGCCCCGTCCACATCTCGCCGCCCGTCGACTGACCGTTCCTCTGGAGAGCGGCCTGCGCTTGGAACGTGGTCCACAGGAAAGCGCCCGGCGCAATCAGCGCCATCGCGTTCACTGTCACGCCCGTCAACGTCAGGCTCCGCCTCATCTCCCCCTGCGAGGCGATGCTTTCTGCCATCGATTCCTCCTCGTGCATTGCAACGTGGCCCCTGAGCGGTCGCCGTTGACCGTTGCCGAACCTAGGGAGGCGCCGTTTCCCCGGCCGCGCCGGCTTGTAAACGGAGCGTGAAGGAATTGGACAGACTGCAATCATGTAGTCATCAAAGAGTTGCAAGCCAGTGACGGTGATGATCCCATCGCGTGACACTCGGTGGCGCGCATCGAACGCGCAGAAATCGTGCTCAAACCCGCAAAGAACGCGTAGGCGACCTGTCACACGGCCGTCGTACTGCTGTATCAACGAATCGTGCTGCTCGAACCGACCGCGAACCTTCTCTACGAGAGCATGACCTGCGGCGTCGTCGTGCTGGCCTGGCCCGCGCAGGCAAGCGAGCGAGAGCAGCTCGAGCTCCGCGGCAAGCCCCGTCTGTGGCTGGTGGAGCCGGGCGCCGACGCGCCCATCGGCGACTCCTGCCTCGAGGACTGGTTGCGCCTTCCCGCCGAGGACCAAGACGCGCACGCGCGACTCGTCGCACTCGCTCACCGCGCTTCGCACCATCCGCAACGGCCCGCCCTCGACGAGCACGGGCAGTTCGAGTACCGGGGCACGGTCGTGCTCCTCTCACCGGTCGAACAGCACCTCGCGCGACCTCTGGTCGACAATTTCGGATCCGCCGTGACCGAAGAGCAGTTGCTGCGTTCCGCGTGGGCCGACGGCGGGCACGACCAGACGCTTCGCGTGCATGTCTCGCGCCTGCGCCGGCGGCTCTTGCCCGCCGGCGTGACCGTCGTGAACATCCGCGCGTACGGCTACGTCATGCGCGCCGTCGCCTCGTAACGCACCGCGCAAGGATTCCGAAAAGCGTCCTTGCAATGCCGGGCGGCGTGCCGTACCGATATACCAATCGATTCCGAGCTTTCGAGGGGCCCATGAGTATGCGGCGGGAACAAGAGGACGCGACCGAGCGACCTTCGGTCTGCCGCCACGGCAAAGAGGGCGCCTGCCCCTACTGCAACGAGCACCGCTAACTCTCACACACGCCTGATCGCCGGGTCTTGGGCCCTTCGGCCCTTCCCGGCGCGGGCTCCGGGCGCCACGATGTCAACGTGGAAGTCGACCGCAACGGGCTCGAGATTCTCGACCGCAGCGAATGCCTGCGGTTGCTCTCCGGTTCGTTCGTGGGTCGGGTCGCGGTCACCGTCGGCGGCCTCCCTGCGATACTCCCGGTGAACTACCTCGTAGACGGCGGCCGGATACTCATCCGCACCGGCGAGGGAACCAAGCTCGACCTGGCGACCCGCGAAGCGGTCATCGCCTTCGAAGTCGACCACGTCGAGCCGTTCAGTCACTCCGGTTGGAGCGTGTGCGTCACCGGCGTTGCGAAGGAGATCCTCGACCCCGGGGAGCTCCACCGCGTCGACACGCTCCCGCTCCCCCACTGGACTCCGAACGGGATCAGTCACGTTCTGGCCGTGTCGCTCGACCTCGTCTCCGGGCGTCGACTCCCCCGACCCTGAGCCCCGGGCTCGGCACGGATCGGGGTCGAGCGGCACGGTCCATACGACGACGCCATCTCACCGTGACCGGCGGGCGGTTGGGCCCTCCGCCCGCGCCCGAGGGACCTTCTGCCCTGGCACCACCAGAGGTTCCCGCCGATATTGGGGGTGGCGACACGGGCTCGCAGGAGCGGGCCGGCGTGAGTCATATCCGTCGCATCTGACGGGTGAAGGAGGATCTGATGCTCGTCGTCGCAGCACTGGGCGGTAATGCACTCCTCCGTCGCCACGAGTCGCCCGACGCGGAGGTCGCGCAGCGAAATCTGAAGGTCGCCGCGGAGGCGCTCGCCGAGATCGCGTGCGAGCATCAGCTCGTCGTTACCCACGGCAACGGACCGCAAATCGGTCTGCTCGCGTTGCAGAGCGAAGCGTTCCGAGACGTGCGGACGTATCCACTCGACGTGCTGGGTGCCGAGAGCGAGGGAATGATCGGCTACCTCCTGGAGCGCGAACTTGCGAATGCGCTCGGCCCGGCACCGATCGCCTCGCTCATCACCCAGACCGTCGTCGACGCACTCGATCCCGCGTTCCAAAAGCCCTCGAAGCCGATCGGGCCTGCCTACGAACGCGATCATGCGCGGGCCCTGGCGCGAGAGCGGGGCTGGACGGTTGCCGCGGACGGCGCGGACTGGCGACGGGTCGTCGCATCGCCGACACCGCGGTCGATCGTTGAACTACCGACCATCCGCCTCCTCCTCGACCACGACACCGTTGTCGTGTGCGCGGGCGGGGGCGGTGTTCCCGTCGTCGTCGATTCAGGCGGAGCCCGTCACGGAGTCGAGGCCGTGGTCGACAAGGATCTCGCGAGCGCGCTCCTCGCGAGGGAGCTCTCGGCCGATCTCCTCATGTTCTTGACCGACGTGCCCGCGGTGGAAATCGACTGGCGCACACCCAACGCCACCGCGTTGCACACGGCGACTCCTTCGCAGCTCGAAGCGTACGACTTCGCCGTGGGTTCCATGGGGCCGAAGGTCGGGGCGGCCTCGTGCTTTGTCCGCGCCACTCGGAAACGAGCGGCGATCGGCGCTCTCACCGAGGCCGCCCAGCTCGTCGAAGGCACCGCAGGCACGCAGGTCGTCAGCGACGAGCAGCGGTAAGCGCGAACGGCCCGACGCGGCCGTACTACGCTCACGGCGGAGGGAATCGTGAGCATTCGCGTGTTCTTGCTGGACGACCACGAGGTTGTTCGGCGCGGTGTCAAGGACTTGCTCGAGGCTCAGGACGACATCGAGATCGTCGGCGAGGCCGCGACCGCGGCAGACGGCCTCGCGCGCATCCCCGCGACCAAGCCCGACGTCGCGGTCGTCGACATGCGGCTTCCCGACGGGAACGGCGTCGAGGTGTGCCGCGAGGTCCGTTCGATCGACGGATCCATCCAGTGCGTGATCCTGACCTCGTTCTCCGACGACGAAGCGTTGTTCGACTCGATCATGGCGGGGGCGGCCGGGTACCTCCTCAAGCAGATCAAGGGGACCGACCTCGTCGACGCGGTACGACGCGTCGCCTCGGGCCAGTCGCTGCTCGACCCCAGCGTGACCGCGCGAGTCCTCGAGCGACTGCGAAGTGGGCCTGAAGAAGATCCGCGGCTCGCGCGCCTCACCGATCAGGAGCGCAAGATCCTCGACCTCATCGCGGAGGGCCTGACCAATCGGCAGATCGGGGAACGCATGTTCCTCGCCGAGAAGACGGTCAAGAACTACGTGTCCAACCTGCTGGCGAAGCTGGGAATGGAACGCCGCACCGAAGCCGCAGTTTTCGCGACGAAGCTGTCGACGGCACGAAAGAACGAGGCACAACCGGACGCCTGACGATCCGTCCGCGCCGTACAGAACGACTCCGGCGCACTCTCACCCATTGCCGTCGATGGGAACGCTCCATTCGATCTGGGTGCCACGACCCGACGCGGGCGTTGACAGCACACAATCGCCGCCGCACGACCGCGCCCGCTCGCGCATGTTGCGCAGGCCGTTCCCGATGCCAGGATCGTCCAAGCCCAGGCCGTTGTCGGCGATCCGTAGGCAGATCTCACGGCCGTTGACCTCGACATCGATCTCTACTGCCGATGCGTGCGCGTGCTTCGTGACGTTGCTCAAACCTTCTCGTAAGGTCGCGAGAACGTGTTCGCGGATCTCGTCGGTCATGACCGACTCGACCGGACCATCGAACCTCGCCGTCGGCTCGAAGCCGAGTGCACGGGCGGCCTCGCGAGCCATCGACAAGACCTCCTCTCGTATGCCGTCCCGCGCGTGGCGACGAGCGTTGAGTGCGAAGATCGAAGAGCGGATGTCGCGAATGGTCGCGTCGATCTCGTCGATCGCGATCGCGATGCGCTCGCCGACTTCGCGATCGGAGACGCGTGCGACTGCGCCTTGCAGGGAGAGACCCACGGCAAAGAGCCGTTGGATCACGGTGTCGTGGAGGTCGCGGGCGATTCTCTCGCGATCGTCGACGAGCGCGAGCTCCTCGTGTGCGCGATTCAGCTCCTCCTCCGCGGCCCGCCGTTCGGTCACGTCGCGAACGACCGCGACGACGAAGAACCCGTT